>JBGGMQ010000311.1:0-3488 GCA_041287975.1 Verrucomicrobium sp.
GCTGGAAACGATTTTTGAAGATCTGCCCTCCTACAGTGGCGAGGAGATCATCATGGGCATGGCCCACCGTGGCCGCCTGAGCATCCTGGCGAACTATCTTAAGAAGCCGCTCAAGACGCTCTTCTACGAGTTCTCTGAGAACTATGTACCCAACATGGTCGCCGGCGATGGCGATGTGAAGTACCACCTGGGCTTCCAAACCAAGCGCCGCACCAAGTCCGGTGCCGAGATCATGATCGATCTTGCTGCCAACCCGAGCCACCTTGAAGCCGTCGACCCTGTGGTGGAAGGCAAGGCCCGTGCCCGCCAGCGTGCGCTGGAAGACACGGTGAACCGCAAAAAGGTGCTCCCGATCCTCATTCACGGGGATGCGGCCTTTGCGGGGCAGGGGATCGTCGCTGAGGTGCTGAACCTCTCCCAGCTTCCCGGTTATCGCACCGGTGGTACCATCCACCTCATCACGAACAACCAGATCGGCTTCACCACCCTGCCAGCGGATGCCCGCTCCTCGGACTACTGTACGGACATCGCCAAGGTGATCGAGGCTCCGGTCATCCACGTGAATGGTGACTCACCCGTGGATGTGGCTTTCGCCGCCGCACTGGCGCTGGAATTCCGCCAGACCTTCTCCCGTGATGTCGTGCTCGACATCGTTTGCTATCGCCGCCATGGCCACAACGAGACGGACGAGCCGAGCTTCACCACTCCGCACCTCGCGCGCTCCATTGCCGAGCATCCCACCCCAGCGACGCAGTACGGTCAGTGGCTCGTGGATAAAGGTGTCCTCACCGCAGATCGCGTTGAAGAGTTGCGCAAGGAGCAGGAAGCCTCCCTTGAGGCAGGCTTCTCGGAGCTGGCAGACGATGAAAAGAAAAAGGGGCACAACCCCTTCGAAGGCAGCACCGCCCAGCCGCAGCCAAGATATTCCCATGATCCCGTGCCGACGGGTGTGGAGGTTGAGCAATTGCGGTCTCTGGGGCTGAAGTTGGTGGAGCCCCCACCGGATTTCCGTCTCCACCCGACCATTGAGAAGCGTTTCCTTGCCGCCCGCAAAAAGGCGTTGGAAGGCGGGTCAGGCTTCGACTGGGCTCATGCCGAGGCATTGGCCTTTGGCTCCTTGCTTGCCGAGAATCTCGGTGTGCGTCTGAGCGGGCAGGACACCCGTCGTGGCACGTTCAGCCAGCGCCATTGCGTGCTGTATGACAACGCCACCCGCGAGCGCTACATCCCTCTGCAGAACATCCAGCCTGAGCAAGGTCGCTTCTGTGTCTACAACTCCCTCCTGTCCGAGGCGGCCGTTTTGGGCTTTGACTATGGTTACTCCCTCCTCGCACCTAACGTGCTCATCTGCTGGGAAGCCCAGTTCGGTGACTTCGTGAACGGGGCTCAGGTTATCATCGACCAGTTCATCGTCAGTGCGGAGAGCAAGTGGGGTCAGCCCAGCAGCATCGTGATGCTCCTGCCCCACGGCTTCGAAGGCCAGGGTCCTGAGCACAGCAGCGGTCGCCTGGAGCGTTTCCTCCAGCTTTGCGCTGGCTGCAACATTCAGGTGGCGAACCTGACGACACCGGCCCAGTACTTCCACATTCTGCGCCGGCAGATGAAGCGCCCTTTCCGCAAGCCTTTGGTGATCATGACGCCCAAGAGCCTGTTGCGCCATCCTCAGGCTGTCTCGAAGATCGAGGAATTCGGCGAGGGGACTCACTTCCGCGACGTCATCGACGACGAGGCGCTGACCACGGATCCGAACCGCATCACCCGTCTGATCTTCTGTTCCGGCAAGGTCTACTATGACCTGGTCGAGTTCCGGAAGGAAAACGACATCAAGAACGCCGCCATCATTCGCGTGGAGCAGCTCTACCCGTTGAATGTGGGTCTCATCGAGAAGATTGCCGCGAAGTACCCTCGTGCGCAGAAGAAGTGGATCTGGTGCCAGGAGGAGCCTGAGAACATGGGGGCCTGGATGTTCATCCGTCACCGTCTCGAGGACATGACCAACCACGTGCTGCGCTATGCAGGCCGTGAGCGCGCTTCCAGCCCTGCGGCTGGCTCCAAGGCGATCCACACTCACGAGCAGGAACGCCTCGTGGAAGATGCGTTCAGCGTTTAGTCCGTTCTCCATTCTCTCTCAGCAACCAGTCGACTCAGAACCATGCCCACTGAAATCAAGATACCGACCCTCGGGGAATCCATCGCCAGCGGCCTGCTCTCCAAATGGCACAAGAAGGATGGCGACGCCGTGAAGGCGGGCGAGATATTGATCACCCTTGAGACGGACAAAGTGGCTCAGGAAATTGCGGCAGATGCGGACGGCATTTTGCGCATCTCCACGCAGGAAGGTGAAGACGTGCCAGTGGGTGCCGTGGTGGGTTCCATTGAAGAATCTTCCGGTGCAGCAGCTCCTGCTGCGGCCCCTGCACCAACACCAGCCCCCAAGGAAGAAGCTCCCGCTCCTGCTGCCAAAGCGGAGGCGCCAGCGGCTGAAACAGCCAAGCCTGCCGCTGCTCCCGCCCCCGCACCGGCAGAGGCTCCTCAGTTGAAGTTGGTGCCCAAGCCTGAGTCCGCTCCTGCTCCAGCTCCCGCCAAGAAGGCAGAGCCGGAAGGTCGCGTGACTCGCAAGCGGATGACGCCTCTGCGCAAGCGCATTGCTGAACAGCTCGTTTCCGCTCAGCGGAATGCCGCTATTCTGACCACTTTCAACGAGTGCGACATGAGCGGCCTGATGACTCTGCGCAAGCAGTTGCAGGACGACTTCGTCAAAAAGCACGGCGTGAAGCTGGGCTTTATGTCCTTCTTCGTGAAGGCTGTGGTCGATGCCCTCAAGGCGGTGCCGCAGATCAATGTGCGGGTGGATGGGGATGAGATCATCTCCAACAACTTCTATGATGTGGGTGTGGCGATCGGCACCGAGCGTGGCCTCATCGTTCCCGTCCTGCGTGATGCGGACAAGAAGAGCTTCGCCGAGATCGAAAAGGACATCCTCGACTACGCCGCCAAGGCCAAGCAGGGCAAGATCCAGATCGACGACCTCACGGGTGGTGTCTTTACTGTCAGCAACGGTGGCGTTTACGGCTCGCTGCTGAGCACCCCGATTCTGAATCCCCCCCAGAGCGGTATTCTTGGCATGCATACCATCCAGCAGCGTCCCATCGCCTTGGACGGTCAGGTGGTCATCCGTCCGATGATGTACCTTGCCCTCAGCTACGACCACCGTGTGGTCGACGGCAAAGAAGCCGTGACGTTCCTGATCCGCATCAAAGACTGCATCGAGAATCCTGCCCGTCTCCTGGTGGGCGCGTGATTGGGTTGCCGGTGGATAGCGTGTGATTTTTAGAATGGAGCCTCTGGAAACGGAGGCTCCTTTTTTTGTGAGGCCGGGAGTAGTCCGGCTGTCCCGGCCGGGTTGGGAGCGGAGCGGGAAGGACGTGATACAGAGTTCGATGCCGCTGCCGCAAGGGACCTCAGGAGCCGCGCGCCCTGAACGGTTG
>JBGGMQ010000312.1:0-3370 GCA_041287975.1 Verrucomicrobium sp.
TACGAATCCAGGCACCACCACCGCAACTTCGTCGATGCCGTGCTGTCTCGTGGCCGTACCGCCGCCCCGGCCCAAATCGCCCAGCGCACCGCCACCGTGTGCTACATGGGCAGCATTGCCGCCGCCCTGCAGCGTCCGCTCAAGTTCGATCCCGGGGCGGAGAAGTTCGAGGGGGATGCCGAGGCCAATGCCCTGCTGGCCAGACCCGTGCGGGAGGGCTGGAAGGCGTGAGGTGGAGTTGTTTCATCGTGCCTGTGCTGTGCCTGCTGGTCTGCCGGGCGCTGCCCGGTGCCGGGGCGCCGCAGCTCACGCTGCCGCCGGTCTGGTACGGTGTGCCTGGTGTGCCGGTGAGCTTCTACTACGACAATGTGGTGCTCACGGAGCATCTGGAAGCGCTGCGGTTCGAGGTGAAATGTGACCTTGGCACGGCCGAGACGCGTCGGTGGACGGTGACTCCAGAGGACAAAGACGTGGGGGAGCACGCCATGGAAGTGGTGGTGCGGGATGAAGCGGGCAAGGAACTGGAGCGTGCCCGCATGCTTCTGAAGATCTCCCCGCGGGAAGCAGGCGCTGGCAGGCCTTTGAAGCTGTTGATCGTGGGGGACAGCCTGACTGCTGCCACCGTATACCCCAACGAACTGGCCAGACTCCTTTCCCTGCCGGGGAATCCGGCGTGGAAGATGTTTGGCCAGCATCAACCCATGGCAGCTCAGCCCGGCGTGGCCCACGAGGGCTACGGTGGCTGGACTTGGGCGGCATTTCTGACCCGGCATGAGTCAAAAGAGGAACAGACTCCGGATGGCAGAGGCTGGAAGAAGCGGAGCAGCCCCTTTGTCTTTCTGAATGACAAAGAGGCCCCGGCTCTGGATGTGGGGCGCTATCTCCGTGAGACCTGTGGCGGTGAGAAGCCTGACGTCGTGACTTTCCTCCTGGGCATCAACGATTGTTTTGGAGCGAACCCGGAGGCTCCGGACAAGACGATCGATACGGTGCTCGCCAACGCAGATCAATTGATCGCCGCCTTTCGCGAGGCATCGCCCGGCACAGCCATTGCCATCGGCCTGACCACGCCGCCCAATACGCGGGAGGGGGCATTCCAGGCCAACTACACGGGCAAATACCACCGCTGGGGCTGGAAGCGCATTCAGCACCGGCTGGTGCAACGGCAGTTGGAGAAGTTCAGCAACAGGGAGAATGACCAGATTTTTGTCGTGCCCACGGAGCTGAATGTGGATCCCTTGAATGGATACCCAGTGAACAATGCGGTGCACCCCAACGCAGAGGGCTATGCCCAGATCGGCAGCAGTTTCTACGCATGGCTCAAGGCGTGGCTGGCAATGCAATCTGGAGCTGCAAAGTAGGACACTCTCTGGGATCAGGCTTCCGGGGCGGTGGAGGATGTGTATCATGGGCGGATGCGCCTTGGCCAAGTCACACTCCATCTCCGGCATGTCACCCACCTGGGACTGGCGGTGTGGCTGCTGAACTCTGGCGGCCCGTTGCTGGCTCAAAACCTGGATTCCCGTCCTCGCATTCTCGTCGAAACGGATGCCGGCGGAGATCCTGACGACGAGCAATCCCTGGTGCGGCTCCTCATGTACGCCAATGACTTCGACATCGAAGGCATCATCGCGAACCGTGAGCACGCCCGTGAGGGGGAGAACAAAAACCCGGTGCGGGATGGCCTCGGCATCGTGCGTGCCATGGTCCGGGCGTATGGCCAGTGCCTGCCGAGGCTGCATCTGCATGATGCCCGCTACCCTGCGGCAGATCTGCTGCTGAGCCGCACCGTGGCGGGCTATGCGCAGATGGAGGATGGGGTGAACATCATCATTGCCGCCGTGGACAAGGAGGATCGCCGCCCCATCTGGTTCTCCAACTGGGGCACAGATCGCGGAAGTGCCGAAAGCTGCCTCAAGCGGGCTCTGGACAAGGTGCTGCGGGAGCGCGGCCCGGAAGGGTACGCAAAGTTCAAGAACCGCCTCCGCCTCAGCTCTGCCGACAGGTTCGCGGAACACACGTCAGAGATCAAGCCGCCCTTCCGTCGTTGGGTGGACACCTCAGCACCAGAGCTTGAGGGGAAGCGCTGGTACCATCAGTTCTCCCGCATCACCGCCCAGGCGGGCGGCTTCGATATTCAGCGGGACGTCGTGCAGAACCACGGCCCTCTGGGCGCGCTCTACCCCACGAACACCGGTCTGCCGCAGAAGGAGGGAGACACCCTGATGCTCCTCTACCTGGTGCCCAATGGATTGTCCGACCCCAATGAACCCACCTGGGGCGGTTGGGGCGGCCGCCTTGGCATCAACAAAGGAGCCCACCCCACCCGGGCCTACTACTGGGCCAACCAAGCCGACGAATGGCAGGGCACCACCCACCGCGACAACACGCTGGCACGCTGGGCCGCCGATTTGCAGAACGACTTTCGCGCCCGCATGGACTGGTGCGTGGCGGACAGTTATGGAAAGGCCAATCATGCGCCGCTCGCCGTGCTCAATGGCGATGACTCGAAACGTGTGCTGCAACAGGTGGTGCGTCCGAAGCAGAAGGTAACCTTGACCTCACTCGGCACTCGCGATCCGGATGGGCATTTGTTCACCACCTCATGGATGGTCTACCCTGAGGCAGGGACTTATCAAGGCAGTGTGGAACTCACTGCTACCGAAGGCGAGACCACCAGTCTCGTGGCCCCCGGCTTGAAGCCCGGGGAGACCGTCAGCATCCATGTCATCTTGAGGGTCGCAGACCAGGGCGAGCCTCCCTTGTGCGCCTATCGCAGAGCCGTCATCGTCGTGTCCGGGCCCCGGCCTGCGCCTGAGGCAGCATCTGTATTTCCTAAAGCCGATTGGGAGGTGTCCACACCCGAGGTGCAAGGGCTGGAGCCCAAGGGCCTCGAAGAAGCGGTGCAGTTCCTGGATGCCTCCGTCGGTGCCGATGGCGCGGGTGAACTCATGATCGTCCGGCATGGGCGCGTCGTCTGGAAAGGCACGAATGTCGACAAAGTGCATGGCACCTGGTCCCTCACCAAGACCTTCACCAGCACCGCCCTGGGCCTGTTGATCGACGACGGTCGTTGCACTCTCGACACCCCCGTCAGCAAGGTGTTGCCGGAAATGCGGACCCGTTTCCCGGGATTGAAACTCCGGAACTTCGCAACCATGACCTCCGGATACCGGGCAGAGGGCGATGAAACCACCGGCAACTACAAACACGGTCCCAGCAAGACGCCCTTCGTGCCAGGAGAGCCTCTTTTCACGCCTCCAGGGAGCCAGTACGCCTACTGGGACTCCGCCATGAACCAGTTCGGGCACGGGCTGACAGTCCTGGCAAAGCGCCCCCTGGCCGATCTCTTCAAGCAGCGCATTGCCGA
>JBGGMQ010000313.1:0-6307 GCA_041287975.1 Verrucomicrobium sp.
GGACCTTGCCTACACCTTCGACTGCCAGGGCCGGGTTATATACGCCAACCGTCCCCTTCTGGAGATCTGGGGCCTGACCATAGACCAGGCCATCGGGAAAAACTGCCACGACCTCGGATACCCGGCCGATCTTGCCAACCAGCTTCACAGCCAGCTGTTGGAAGTCGCCAGCAGTGGCAGACCGGTTCAAGGTGAAACGGAACTTCAGGCCGCATCCGGACAGATCGACACTCACGAATACATCTACAATCCGGTACTGGACGAACGTGGCTTCGTCGTGGCCGTGGCCGGAACCACCCGTCTGATTACCGCACGAAAACAGGTCGAGAACGAGTTGAAATCAGCCCGCGACACCGCGGAAGCAGCCAACCGGGCCAAAGACCGCTTCCTTGCCGTCCTGAGTCACGAACTTCGCACTCCGCTGAATCCAGTGCTGATGACGGTGACCGCTCTGGAACTTGATCCCGACCTGGATCCATCCTTGCGCGAAGAGCTTTCCATGATCCGGCGCAATGTAGAGCTTGAGACCAAACTCATCGATGACCTTCTGGACCTCAGTCGCATCACCAGTGGTAAACTTAAGCTCCAGAGTCAGGAAGTGGACCTCAATGCCACCATCCAACTCGTCTGCAGCATCTGCCAGCCCCAGATTCTGGAGAAAGGCATCCACTTGGCAACGCGTTTCCATGCTTCATCCACGTTCATGCAGGCTGATCCCGCCCGCCTGCAGCAGGTGCTATGGAACGTCCTCAAAAACGCGGTCAAGTTCACCCCCGCAGGCGGGGATGTCAGCATCACCACCCGTCAACTCGACACCAACCAGGTGGAGATTCGCATTCAAGACAGCGGCATCGGCATTCCCGCTGGCATCGGCAATCGCATCTTCGACGCCTTCGAACAGGGCGACCCCAGCATCACGCGGCAGTTTGGCGGATTAGGTCTGGGGTTGGCCATTTCAAAAGCTCTCGTGGAGTTGCACCAGGCAAACATCCGTGCGGAAAGTTCAGGAGAAAACCAGGGAGCCACCATCATCATCACCCTTCCCCTGCCCCAGCAGGAAACATCAAGCACGCTCGATAGCGCTCCCTCTTCGTCTACCGTGTCCGGCACCGGTAGAACGCGACTGCTCATCGCCGAAGATCACGCCGACACCGCCAGGACGCTGGCCCGTCTGCTAACCAAGCGGGGCTTTGATGTGAAAGTCGCTCCGACCGTCGCCTCAGCCCTTGATCTGGCGCGGTCAGAGACCTTCGATCTCCTCATCAGTGACATCGGGCTCCCCGACGCCACTGGGCATGACCTCATGCGCAACCTCACCCAGATACAGCCCGTAAGAGGCATTGCCATGAGCGGTTACGGTATGGAGGAGGACCTGGAGCGAAGCCGCGCCGCAGGATTCAATGAGCATCTCACCAAACCCGTGAGCATTGCTCACCTGGAGCAGGCCATTGCCCGGTTGCTTGCCACTGGCAGCAACTGAGCGACAACCAAAATCCCCAGCGGCCTTAAATGACCTGCTCTTTGCCCTGCCACAGCGCGTGCCATTCTTCGAACACTTTGGGCGAGATTTCAGAAGGCTTGATTTCACTCCGACCACCCCAGAACACGTTGGTGTAGAGCACCGGGATGCCGATGCTTTCCAGATACCGGTCAATCGCCGCCTTGTGCTCCAGCACCCGCTGTTTGTCAGTTCCATGAACCACACCCATGATGTTGGCATTCGCAAAGCGCGGGCCGCCCTCACGCCAGTAGGCATGCGTCATGATGTGGTGCCGCCCCACCTCACTGCCCGCACGCTGCTGCATGCCTTCAGGGACACGCCAGTGGAACAAGGCGTTAAATTTGGTCACCCGCACTCCTGTTAGAGACGGCTTCACATGCTCGAGGAAAGTTGAGAAGCGGCCGAGAATGCCTTTGCGGTCAAAACCCTGCGCCACCTCGCAGAAGCGGTCGACCGACACACCGGCCTCTGCCGCCCGCGCCACCCAGGGATCTTCCACAATTTCAGAGGGAGCCAGATCGCGCTTCAGCGCCACGAGCACCTGCCATTCCTCGGCATCGAGATCAACGATGTCCGGAGTGATCATCTCCGCCGGTTCATCCGCCTTGTCGCCCGGCTCCATGGTCTTGCGACGCACGTGGCCCACCCCGAGAGCGAAAATCCCCTTCGGCTGCATGATGATGTACTCCTCCGCCCCAAGCAGGCGCTTGAGAGCATCAGCATGCTCGGAGATTTCACGACCCTGCGGCACTTTGATCGTCGTCCAGAGTTTAAAGTCGGAACCGCTCACTTCACGATCCGTGGAGCGGATCACCACGTGGCCGCTGAAGGGATCGTCCTTCACCATGAATTCAAATGCCGCCTCGATCTTGTCCCCTGGGATCTTCCAGGCCACCAACCCGCCATCGGCGAGCTTGTTGGCGAGCAGGGTTTGACGCACACGACGGATGACGCCCGCCTCCAGCATGGCCTTCACCCGCTCCAGCACAGTCTCCAAAGGCAGGCCGGTCTTCTCAGCGACAAAGCGAAACGGATACCGGTGGAAGCCTTTGATCTGGTCTTCAGACACCTCAAGGATCTGCGCATTGACGGGGTCAGTGTGTTCAGTTGGGATCATGAAAGGAAATAGGGAAAGGAAGGTGAGCGGACAATACGTCCATCAAGTGCCGTTTCTGGACTTGAAGAATCAAAGACAGGGCGAATTTTGCGCTGCCCCGTCAGTCAGTGATCAGAGCATCTGATCCAGAAACTCTTCGGGTACAAAGGCTTTGAAGTCTTCCATGCGTTCGCCCGTGCCCACGAAGCGGGCCGGAATGCCAAGCTGTTGCTGGATCGACACCAATATCCCACCCTTGCCGCTGCCATCCAGCTTGGTCACAATCACCCCGGTCAGGGGCACCGCTTTGTTGAATTCACGAGCCTGCTGGAGCGCATTGGCTCCAGTCGTGGCATCCACCACCAGCAGCACTTCATGCGGAGCACCTGGATCCTTCTTGGCCAGCGTCCGCTGCACTTTGCGGAGTTCCTCCATCAGGTTGTGCCGGGTGTGAAGCCGACCCGCTGTATCGCAGATGAGAAAATCCGACTTCCGTGCGATTGCGGAAGAGTACGCATCGAAACAAACAGCACTGGGATCCCCGTTGGGAGGCCCCTTAATGATCGGTACATCGACGCGGCTGGACCACACTTCAAGCTGCTCCACTGCCGCAGCGCGGAAGGTGTCGGCAGCCGCCAGCACCAGACTGTGGCCCCGTTGCTTCAGCAAGTAAGCCAGTTTGGCGGTGGAGGTTGTCTTGCCGGTCCCGTTAACTCCCACGACGAGAATGACCTTGGGTTTGTCCGCAAAGGGCATCAACGGTGGGACACTCTCCGGAAGAATCTTCCGAATATGCCTTTTGGTGACTTCGACAATGTCCTGGTCGTGCAGCTTGCGCGCCTGGTCCTTCAGTTCATCGACAATCTGCGCGGCCAGTTTGGCCCCCAAATCGCCGGCGATGAGCTGTGCTTCGAGTTCGTCCCAATCAATGTCCGCTTTGGTAAAGCGCTGGATGAGTTTTTTGAAGAATCCGGCCACGAAGCGATTGGAGTGATGATATTACGGTTGGGGAGCAGAGGGCGACTGGGCGGGACGAGCGGGCACCTTGCGGGCAATCTTGTCCAGTACGCCATTCACAAACGCACGAGTCTGCGTGTCACCAAAGACTTTTGAAATCTCAATCGCCTCATTGATCACGACTGGCACCGGCACCTCGGTGTGGAACATCTCATAGACAGCAAGTCGCAGGATGTTGCGGTCCACCACGCCGAGACGTTCGAATCGGAAGTTCTCCAGCGTCGATCCGATGCACTCGTCGATCTGAGCCTGATGCTTCTGAATCCCGGTCACAAGGGATTCCGCATGAGCTCGTATGTCCTGTGCGGCACTGTGCAAAGTCCAGAATGCCGCACGATCCGCGTCTTCCACATTGCCATGCACATCATGTGCGAACAGGAACTGCATTGCGGCCTGGCGGCCTTCACGTCTTTTTCCGATGGCCATGAGTTTTACTTGGACGATTGAGCAAAGGGGAAGGTAACGCGAAGCTTTTCAAAGAGCTGCACCATGTTGACCGCGACCCGACCAGCTTCGGTTCCACGGTTCAGGCGGTCGCCAAAGCAGCGCACCCGGGCCTGTTCTTCATTGTCGAGCAGCAGCACTTCGTGCACCACTGGGGTGCAATGAGCCACTGCCATGCGCTGGAGGGCATCCGTCACGGACGCGCCCACCAAATCGCCATGTTCTGTTTCGCCGCGCAGGATCACGCCCAGGGCGATCACCACATCCGGCTCGGTGTTGCGCAGCACGAACTCAGCGCAGACAGGAATTTCGAATGCGCCAGGCACCCGGTAGGTCATTACCTGCGCCTGCGGCATCAGTTCATCCAATTCCTCCCGCACTGAGTCGAGCAGAGCCTGCACATACGTCTCGTTGTACAGGCTGGCCACGATGGCGATATTCGCCCGCGCCGTGGAGGCGATGGGACGGGATGGAGCGTCTTGGGACATGGGGCGGGAGATTTAATGGCGGATGGGAAAAGATTCAACCAATTGTATGCCCCCATGGCCCCTAGCCCTCAGGAGTTTCGGTTTCTGCCAGAAGAATCTGGAAGCGCAAACCCCGCATGGGTGCCCCGCAATTGTGAAAACTCACCCCCCGGTAGAGGTAATCCCTCAGCGCCAGATGCGTGTGCCCAAAATATACGGTGTCTGTGCCACTTTCCGGTCCCTGCCCCACCTCACGCAGGTATTTAAGCAGCCGACGCGCCACCAGTCTCTTGGGAAAAATCACCCCTGCCCCCACCCGATGAAGGCGCAACCGGATGGTACCGCCGTAGAGGAGATTCATCACCCTGCCACGATTCCGATGGTGCGCCGTCTTGCCGCGCATCAACATCAGCCTGGCTTCCGTCGAGCCCGGATTGGCCGAGTCTCCATGAAGGAAGACAGTGTTGGCCACCCGAAAAAGGTAGGTTTCCACTCGCAGTTGGGTAAATTCCTCCGCCAGATCCTCCAGTCTCGCCCGGAGCAGCGGATGGTCGTCGTGATTCCCAAGGAGCATGATGAACGGCCGCGAGGGGTGCGCTTTCATCAGAGCCTTCAGCCAGATCGTCGCGGCTTGCGCCGTGGCCTCTGCTGAGCCCAGAGTGGACCACTTGAAGTCAAAGAGATCCCCACCCAACACCACCAGGGAAGATTCGCGAATGCGCTCGTGCAGGAGCGGCATCCATTGTTCAGCCTGACTCCGCTGGGAAAAGAGGTGGAGGTCGGAGACAAAGCAGATCTTCATAATGAGAGGCAGCCCGGCCTTGGGGCAGGGTTCTCAGTCCCGCCAAACGCCTGGAGTGTTCAATCGCGCTCCAGGGGCTTGCTGCCTGCGATTCATTAGCATGACTTCCATCAGTGAAAACTAGGGCGTGTTTGGAAAGATGGAAAAGCACCACCTCTGTGGCGGAAGCAAAGGAGTGGCAGACTTTAGTCTGCCCACCGCGCTACCCACATTCTCCTGAGCCAGTCCCGCAAAGCGCGGACCGGCACTCCTTTGAAATTCTCGCAGGCTCTGCATTCTATCTGGGTATCTAACTTTCCAAATACGCCCAAGATCGCGCCGTTGTAGAGCCAGGATTGGCGGAGTCGCGATGTAGGAAAACAGCGTTTGCCCCGCGGAAGAGGGAGGTCTCCATCCGCCATTGGGGAAGCCCAATATTTAGGATTTCAAGGCATTGGGGACGATTCGAATAGCCGCCAGCCGGGTTCATACAGTCTACATTGCGACATAATCAGACGCGATGATAGGCAGGGGCAGTTATGAAAAGCATCCAACCATCATCTTCATCCCCCACTTGGCTGGCTCGGGCTGGGAGCGGCATCCTGGCCGCAGCAGCCTGCCTGTTTCTCATGGCAAGCTTTGCCTCCCCAGTGCAGGCGCAGGTGACTTACAGACCCGATCTTGCGGGCTCGGATTTCAGCACACTTTCGACGAATGGCACCGCTACCATCCTGTACAGCCTTCAGGGTGCGCCAGCAGATAGCCCGTATGGGAGCAGTTTCTCCCTCACCTTCTCACTTAGCCCTCTGGGAGGGTCGGGCACTCCCCTTTCCTACGGGACTTTCCTTCCGTCAGCACCCTCTGCCTCAGCTTCGAACAATTACGCCGCTCTCCTCCTTAGGATTCCCATCAGCTCGACGAACCTGCAAGCGTCAGATCTCGTCCAGGTTCCCAATGTCTCCAACGCCCCACAGCAGGCGTTTGACGATGAGCTAAGCCAG
>JBGGMQ010000314.1:0-3349 GCA_041287975.1 Verrucomicrobium sp.
TTGCCCCGCCTTGGGACCATTGACCGGATTGCTTCCGCCGCCAGGTGGTGGCTGAGTATGAGAGAAACCCTCGCGGAAGGCCCAGCCGTAGTTGCCGCCTTTAACAACGACGTTGATCTCCTCATACGTTCCTTGTCCAACATCCCCCACCCACAATTCGCCTGTGAGAGAATCAAACGAGAAGCGCCAAGGGTTGCGAAAGCCCACCGCCCAGAATTCAGTACGGACACTCGCGGGATTTACCGCAGTGCCGATGAATGACGTGGCCCCCACGTATGGATTGTCGGCAGGGATGGCATAGCGGGCAACTCCTCCATCCGTAGGGTCCGTAGGGATGGCTGCATGAGGGTTGAGAACCAAACTGCCAGGCTTCTTGTCCACATCAATCCGGGCGATGGCGGAAAAGAAATTTTTGGTGATCGTCTGTCTGTTGTTTTTAGATTCGTTTTGCGCGCCTTCATCGCCAAATGAAATATAGAGGTAGCCGTCAGGCCCAAAGTGCATGTCTCCCCCGTTGTGGTTGTCCGCCGTGTCCACTTGCTGAATCAGGACTTTCTCGCTGTTGGGATCGGCCAAATTAGGATCTGCGGCACTCCTTAGGAACATCGAGACCCGCTCATAAATCGTGCTGCCCACCTTTACCGAGTAAAAGATATAGAACTGCCGGTTGGTGGCGTAGGACGGATGAAAGGCAACACTCAGCAACCCCTGCTCGCTCGTCGTGCTCATGGACTCGGCCTTGGAAGGAACGCCATTTCCTCTCGTAGACAGCAAAGTCGGTAAATCTAGGAATGGAGAAGCTGCCAGCGAAGGAGTAGCGATGTTGGGTACCAGACGAAGCAGCCCTCCCTTCTGGCAAACAAAGACTCTCTGCGTATCACCCGGAGGACTCGCGATAGCCACAGGAGAATTCAAACCTGACAACAATTCAACCAGTTCCACTGCCTGTGCAGGCGGAGCCGCGGGCATGGAGAATGCCGCGGTGGGAATGCGGAGATTGCTGGAAAATGCAATGCTGACAGTGGCCGTATTGGAGGTGCCACCCGAATCTGTCACCCTGTAGGTAAAGGAGTCCGAAGTGGGAACGCCTGTGGTTTGAGAGTAGAGGACTCTCCCGCCGGTCACTGGAACTGCCGAGCCGAATGCGGGTGCCTGAATGACGGCAATGGTTTGGCCGGTCCCGAGTCCTGTATCATTGGCAAGCACCGCAATTCGCGCTTTGCCACCGGAATGCATGGTGACGCTGTCCGACACCGCCACAGGTGCTGCCCAAGCTGAGGCGCAGGCAAGCAGAAGAAACGAGGCGCAGCAAAGCGCGGAAAGGCCTCTCATAAATGTTGGGGGGATTAAGGGACCACACCTGAAATTCCCAAGCTACAGCAGCCGATGCACCACGGTCTCGCTGTAGAGACCGGGAAAGGAGATGAGCGTTGTGGCAGAAGGACTTCGGAGGGATTCGTTTCAAAACTGGAGCAGGCCGTGAAGAAATCCAGGTTCTTCACCCCCGAAACTGGCACTCGTTTTATTGGACCAAAGTCCAATAGCATTAGTGACACTCCACCCGCCATATTGTCGGCGGTGAAAGTCAAATTCGAGCACAGGACTTGCATGCTAGGCGTCGCCATTGGTTTGGCAGCGTTGGCCGCAAGCACGCGATCAGGTGTGGAAAGTCACACTTTCCTGGCCGTCATCATGGTGGGCACCCTGCCCATGACGACATGGAAATCGCCCTCCCGAAGCTTTGAGGAGATCAGTTTTGAAGAACTGCGTCAAGCATGCCTTGATGGAGATCCATTGGCAGCATTCGCAGCCCATACACGGTGGCTTTCCTCGTTGGATGTTGACGACGCTGCCGTGGAAGCAATCTTTGATGCCTTTCCGGAGTGGGTGGACATGCAAAAGGCAGTCGAGTCACCGGACTGCTGCTGGTATGGAGAGGCTTTGCTGAAAGTGGTGGAACACCAGCGCTCAGAGCTTCTCACCGGGCATTCCTGCTAAATAAATTCTCCCGTAACGGCTAAATATGGGACTAAAGTCCCATATCATTAATCCCGCTAATGCACTACGATGCATTAGATTTTAAAGGGACAACAATCCAAAGCGCCGTGAATTACCTCTTCCCCATGATGCAAACGCTCTCTTCCGCAAAGGCGGTGGAGCGTCTGGCAGCTCGGGGACACGAGAGTTCCTGGAAATTGTCTTTCCTTTTACTTTGTCATGCGCCAGTCCCGCAAGGGCTGGCAGCATCCCCGGTGAGCGGACTTTCCGTTGCCCATCAAGGGGTCACAAAAATTTCAGCTCGAGCAACGCAATCGCAGTTTTCTGACCGCCAGCTGTAAGGAGTCAACAGCTTGATCTTGGATGGGTCTTGGGAGATTGGAATACGGATTGCGTTGCTCGGAGCTGACCTTCTCAGGCCGTTTCAGAGAAAACGGCTGGAAATGGGCTGACACAAGCAGCCTGTGACAGTGGTACACCACGCCTTGGGATTGTCACTGTCGATGATTACCCCCTAAGACTGGGACCTTTCCCGCACCCCTCAGTTCATGATGCTGTCAAACCACATGTCCGTGCGCTCCTGGCGGGCTTGGATGCGGGCCTTACGACGGCTTGATTTGTCCTTGTATCGCTCATTCTTGTTCTTGAGCTTGTAGTAATACTCCGAGTCATCCACAGATTTGCAGGCAGGAACGCTGCATGCGAATGCGAAAGCCAGGAAAAGAAGGAGAAAGCGGGAATTCATGCGCATGAAATACAACGACGGCCCGGAGATGTAAATACTGAGGTGCACGAGAGTTGCACTTGTCAGGGATGTCACTTGGCTGGTTTCTTCGTAGAGCCCTGGAGCCCTGAAAGGTAGGCCACCAAATCTCTGATCTGACGCTTGGTGAGCAGGGCTGACATGGGAGGCATGGTCGTGATGGGATCCGTTTTGGAAGCGATGAGTTCCGTATCGATCTTTTCCAAGGCCCCGTCGGCCAGACGGACCTGAAGAACCTTGCTGGTGGAGGCAACCAAGTTGCCCGTGAGCACCTTGCCATCTTTCAGAGTGACCGTCATCACACCGTAGCCGGGGGCAATGGTGGCAGCAGGAGCGACGAGGGCTTCCAACAGATAGGGACGGTCCTTCTGCTTGCCGATCAAGTTGAGGGCAGGGCCAACGTTGCTACCGTCCTTGCTCTCAAACTTGTGGCAGGCCGTGCAATTGGCAGTGAGGTTTTGGAGGGCGATTTCGCGCCCTGCTTTGGCACTGCCACCTTCCAGGCATTCCTCATACGCGGCGGGAGTTCCCGCCTTGGGCTGGAGTTCCTTTTCACGTTCGTCAAGCCGCTCCTGAAGAGCGGGGGCG
>JBGGMQ010000315.1:0-3820 GCA_041287975.1 Verrucomicrobium sp.
CGCCATTGCCGAGGATCACGCCTACGCCCCCTCGACCATCGAACTTGATTTCCTCAGAGATATTGCTGCCAGTGGAGCCGCCGGTGATCGTGCCCGCATTCACCACTTCTCCAGCAGCAGCAAGGCGCACGCCTGCACCGCCCTGTCCTCCGTCCCACTCCCCCAGCCCACCCACGCCACCCGTGATGGTGCCGCTGTTGAACACGGACGCGCCATTTCCGGCAGATACGCCATCACCGCCCGGGTCGCCACTTCCTCCACCGTAGACACCGGTCCCGCCAGTGACCGTCGCATTGGCCGCGACGTTGAATGTCGTCGTTGCGTTCAAGATGACGGAAGTTCTCCCCAAGGACAGTGCCACCAGCGCAGCCGGGTTGGTGCCATCTCCCAACGTGAGCGTCCCTTGCTGCACCGTCGTGCCTCCCACGTAGGTGTTTACCCCGGTGAGGGTGAGTGTGCCAGCGCCCTGCTTGAACAGGCGTCCATCTTGTCCTGGGGCGTCCTGGAGAACGGTGGAGATGGTAACATTGAAACCATTCGTATCAATGTAAGCACCGCCGTTGCGAATCTGAACGTCTCCAGCCTCGAAGTTGGCGATGAAATCGGCACTGCTGCTCGATGCTCGGAGCACACCGCCATCGAAAATCACCTTCCCACCCATGTTGTTCATTTCGTTGACAAAGGGAGTTATCAGCACCCCACGGCTGGTCGCATCCCCTCGAAGAGTAAGTGTGCCGGAACCCGTGGAGAACACGGCCATGTGAAGGCCTGCCTGGGCCACCACCACCCCGGTACCCGAAATCTCCAGCGACCCAGTCCCCCTATAACCAATGAAAAGAGCGTTGTTGCTGGTCCACTTGCCCCCGCTGACCTCCACCGTTCCAGTGGAATTTTCATCGAAAGCGACGAAGGAGCCTGAACTGATGACCTGACCCGTTCCCGAAATCAGCAACTTTCCCGTCCCCGCCACACCCACAGTGAGGATGGCAGTCGACCAAGCGCCATTGCCAAGGACCTCCACCGTTCCGTTCCCACTGGCAAGATTACCGAGAAGGGCCTCATAGGAAACCGCTCCAGAGGCGGAAATCTGCGCGGTGCCCCCGTTGTTGACTTGGATGTCAGAGGCGTCCGTCGGCACGCCGGTGGGGCTCCAGTGGGTGCTGGTAAACCAGCTGCCCGTGGTGGTGTTCCAGATGGATTGGGCCGAGAGCAGGCCGGTGGTGCACAGCAGGGTCAGAGACCCGCACAACGCACGAAGCAGCATGTGACGAAGGGGCCGCGGGATGCGTAGAGCGCGGTGCGATGCAATGTGAAGGCAGAAAACTTGCATGTTTTGGAGGGGGGGTGACGGCCTGATCTTTGGACGAATTTGACCTCCGCGAAAGTGCAATGCGACGATCGTCAGAATCGGGTCGGCAATCGGCAATCCGGTTCGATGAACGACACCTTTTGTAGGTGTATTCCAGCCTGCCATGTCCGGTTACGTGATGCTCTCCTTCAAAGTCCCGCTTCCTTTCTGCCACTCACTCCCTGCCCACGTCCATCTCCGAATCGCCGTCTGGCCGCAATGGACGGTCATAGATGACCGTCATCAGCGAAGCCCCTCCCCGTGGCCTCCACTTTTTACTTTTCACTCTCCACTTTTCACTGTGTGACTTCTGCATCCTGCGGAAGTCCCGCAGCCCGGCAATACACACCCACACCCTGAGCAGGATCAAGCAGTGGCTGATTGAGCGAGTAGAGCCGGAACAGCCGGATGGATTTCATCCTTTCTGCCCTGCTTTTTATGCTTGCACAGTCACCTAAAAGAAGTGATGCCGAAACTGTCGTCATGCCCCCTTCACCTCCCAACACCGCCCCGTCCTGGCAATGCCGCCGTTGCCGCAAGAGCTACACGGCCGATGAACTCCCACTAAGGCGCGCCTGCCCGCAATGCCGCGGACCGCTCATCAGCAGCCAACAGGCCGCTGCGTATGTGACAAACACTCTTGCCGCTCTCCACCGGCTCAAGCACCTGTCGTCCCTAACGCTCGCCTCAGGGGCATTGCTGGCCATGACCATCCAAATCGTCATCAGCACCCTCAAGCACAGCCAGGACTACAAAGAAATCACCTACATTGTCATCTCTGGCGGAGCCGCCAGCCTCGTCGCGACAGGCCTTTGGTGGCACTATGGCACCCAGACTTGCATGCTTCTGGCCTCCGTCGTTTTCCAGCTGACGGCGTGCATCTACGCCATTTCAGCATTTATTGCCTCAGCGCCACTCATGGAACTCGCCGATAATGTTCCTGGAAAAATCGGAGACTATCTGAAGTTGCTCGTGGTCCTGACCGCAATTTCACCCCTCGGACTTTCGCTCATAGCCTGGCATCACTATGCCAGCTTCAACACGATCAAGAAGCGCTCTGCCAACGCCTGAAAGACTGCCTTGTTCAACAGCGCCCACCCCCCCAAGTGGAGAATTGTCGAGCTGGCACCAGAGCCTCGCTGAAGAAGCCTCAGCTCAACAGAAGCCGCCGTCCGTGCACCGCGGCTCTTCCGATTGATGACAATGCGGCACAGGCTGCGTTTCCTCTCCAATGAAGTCCACTCTTCCCTCCATCGTGTTTGCAAGTGCCTGCCTGGCCCTTGGCCTTCAATTCAGCGCCCTTGCCCAGGAAAAGAAGCCATTTCATTTTGCCCACCGCGGAGGGGCCTACGAGTTCGAAGAGAACACCCTCTTCGCGTTCAAGAGCATCTACGACAAAGGCCTGCGTGGTTTTGAACTGGATGTGCGCATGACCCGGGACGGCGAGCTTGTGATCCTGCATGATGACTCTCTGGACCGCACCCACAACGGCACCGGCCCGGTTGAGCACTTGAATGCAGACGCCGCCGCCAGGATCACTTCCAAAAAGCAGAACGAACCCCTGCTCACTCTGGACAAGCTCCTCGACTACCTCAATGACAAGCCTGGCATGTACGTGGAGTTTGAGATGAAGACCAGCAATAAGACCCTTTATCCGGATTCCGTCATCGAAGAGTATGCTGCCAAGGTGTACCGGAAGGTCACCGCCCGGGTCCCCACCGGTTCGAGCTATGTCTTCACTTCATTCGATCAACGTCCCCTCATCGCCCTGAAGAAGATCGATCCCCAGGCGGACATCATGCTGATCAAAGGCGGCCCGCTCACTCCAGCGCTGATGGAGGCCGCAAAAGCAATCGGTTCAAAACGGATCGCGGCAAAGATGGAAGGCACCACGCGCATTGCCGTAAAAGAGGCGCAGAAACAAGGCTTCATTGTCACAGGATGGCCAGGCCATGACTTGAATGACTATTTCCTCGGACTCGGTCTGGGGGTCGACGCCATCTGCACCGATGTCCCGGTGATGGTGCAGGAGTACATCCAGAGCAAGAAGTAGCCGTTGTTCACGCCAAAGGCGTCATGCATCAAGCCCGGGTAAGACCACCAAGCGGTCGCCCCCGGGCGTGGAAGGCTGGTCAAACTCGCAAGCTCCTCCGACGCCCCCGCCGCATCACAAAAGGAGTGGCAGGCTTCAGCCCGCCTTGAATGGCACTGATTAAACCGATGTGGGAGGTGCCTTTGGCAGACGAATAGATTTCCTAAAACTCCAAGTCATCCATCACCTGGCGACGAAGGAGCTTTGATAGGGGGTAGGGACGACGCATTGTGTTGCGCCGCCCCTCCCTCCAAACCGGACAGGCAGTTTTCCCGCATCCGGCTTTCCAGTCAGCAGTTGGCTCCTTTACGGAGGCTGGTGTACGCTTCAGCTTGGGCCCGTTCCAGGCTAAACAGTCCAAGCCTGGCAAAGTAGTGGTT
>JBGGMQ010000316.1:0-3580 GCA_041287975.1 Verrucomicrobium sp.
CAGGCTGCCTTGCCGGGCTTGAGGGTGGCGCTGCCGCCGCACGCGTCGCACTTCAGCGGTTGCAGTTTGGGCAGATCATCCCCGGACAACGGAGAGCCGGTTGGTACCGGCAGGGCCTTCAACCTGCGGTGCATGATGCCAGCGAGCAGGAAACTGCCCACCATTATCACGGGGAACCATGCCCCGGCTTTACGGGCAAAATCGTAGTGCTTTTTGAGAAGCTGTTGTTCCTCATCCAGCGGCGCACCCGCAGCCACCAACTGGCGGGCAATCGTTCTTCTCCGGTACTGCACGGCCCTTTCCAACGCAGTCCAGCCATTTTCATTTTTATGCCCCAGCAGAGCGCCATGTTCCAGCAGCAGGCGCAGGGTGGCTACATCATCTTTCTCCGCAGCGGCGATCAGGGGCGTGTTGCCCTCGCCATCGGCCGCATTGACGTTGGCACCGCCTTTCACCAGTGCCTCAATCAACTCTGGATAGCCCGGCTTCGGCTTGAGCAGGTAGGAGTCGAAACCTTTGTAGATGGCCAGTTGCAGCGCCGTGCTCTCGTGGGGAGGCGTGAGGTTAGGATCGGCCCCACGATGGAGCAGCAGTTGAGCGACGGCGGGGTGTTCCTTCTCACAGGCGAGATAGATCGCGTTGGTCTCCCGGGAGTCAGTGGCATCTGGCGACACTCCCGCATCCAACTGGCGGGTAACTTCGGCCGCATCTCCTCTGCCGATGGCTTCGAAAAAGGCGCGGTTCCCTTCTTCCTGCCCCGGCAGCAGGGGGATGCCGGCCGCGAGGAGCAGCAGCGCGACAACGACAGATCTACGACGTGGCATCCCACGATGGTGAACGTGAAATGCAAAATCTCAACCCTCGTCTTACGGGGCTTTCGCCTGGAGGGAGGGCTGCTCCTTCATCAGGTAGGCAAAGAAGTCCCGCAGGTCGCCATCACTCAAGCCGCCCAGCAGACCTTCCGGCATCATGGAGAGGGGGGATGCCTCCAGGGTGTCGAGATCCTCGGCCCGGGCGGCATGGCGCTGCCCCGCCATGTCCTTCAGCACCACGCCAGCGGCATCCTGCTTTTCCATGATGCCCATGAACATCTGGCCGTTCTTCAGCTTCGCGATGTAAGCTCCAAAACCCTCCCGGATCTCGATGCTGGGTGCGAGCACGCCGGTGAGCCAGAATTCCACATTGCCGCGCTCGTAGCCGGTGAGATCCGGCCCGATCTTGCCGCCCTCATTGAACATGACGTGGCAGACGGCGCAGCGTTGTGTGAAGTGGATTTTGCCCTTCTCCGCATCCCCCGCGCTGCCACCCGTAGAGAGCGCGGTCTTCACACGCTCGGCCTCGGCTTTCTTCTGGCTGTCTGCCAGGGCGGCACTTTTGGGTGGCCAGATCTTCTGCACGCGCGCTTGCAAGGCCTTGTCATCGTAGGCCGCCAGTTGATTCACAATGTCGGGGGTGACATCCGCGCTCTTGATGCGCCACTCCTCCACCTCAGTGAGGAAATACTCGGCCCATTCCTTGCGGCTGGCCAGCATGCGATGCGCCGCATCCTTCAACACCTTGTCGCCAGCATAGCGCCCTTCGTAGCCCTTGATCACTGTTTGCGGCAGACGACGTTCGCTGAATTTACCTGCGAGAGGCAGCACCGCTTTTTTCAAGCCTGCGCTGCCGCTTTCTCCCAGGATGGTCACCATCATGGGCACCACGCTCTCATTGCCCGATTCCGTCAGGGCCTGGATGAGCGCAGCACGCTTCTCTGAGGGGGCCTTCGCATCCTTTGCGATGGCGAGTGCTTTTGCCGCAGCCTCGGCATTGCCCGACTTCACGGCCATGCCCAGATCCGTGTCCAGACGGCTCTTCACATACGTTTGCAGAGGGACTTGAAGCGAAGGGGGCAGCTCCGGCATCTTCCCGCCTTCAAAAGCAGCGGCAATGCCTTCCACCACCTGGGTCTGATCTCCGGGTGTCTTGGCCAGCGCGAGCAGAGCTGCGCAGGCTTCGTAGTTCTCTTTGCCGCCTGCCATGGCCCAACGCTGCGCCAGGGGGCGGATCACCTGAAGTTTGCCCAAAGGGCTGGCCCAAATTTCAGGATCGCCCAGCATGGCCAGCAGAGTTTCCCGATCGGACGTGGCCTTGCTCTCCACTGTCCACCACACCAGCAGCGGCAGGCGCGCATCTCCTGCGGCATCGGCGCGCAGCAGGCTGGCTTTTGCAATGGGCAGCGCGATGGCAGCATCGAGCCGCTTGGCGCTGCACAGCAACTGCGTGCGCACCTCCGGGTGGGTCTCCGTCACCGCGAGTTGTTTCATCGCTGCCCCGGCCAGGCTGGTGACCGCACCGCGGTCTCCCAAGCAGCGCACGGCCCACCGTCGCACGTAGGGATCTTGATGTTTCATTAGGTCCAGCGAAGTTTCCTCATCCAGCGCTCCGGTCATGTGCAGCGCCATCACGGCATCCAGCGCGTAGGGATTTTTGTCATCCATGGCCAGCGCGCGCAGGGCCTTTGCGGTGCCGCTCTCCTTCCGCCAGCCCAGTTCCAATGCCGCCTGGCGGCGGAACCACGCATTGGCATGTCTGAGGTGCGCCACCAACTCCGTTGCGGGCGTGGTGTGCAGGTCAAAGGGCTTCAACGCAGGCTTCTTGTGCGCGGGACGCACGCGATAGATGCGACCGCTCGTCTTGTGCCAGTCATCCACGGGGCGCACATGGCTCAGCCGGGTGTCATACCAGTCGGCCAGATAGATGCCGCCGTCCGGGCCTACTTTGCAATCCACGGGGCGGAACCAGCGGTCGGTGCTAGTCATCAGAGGAGCCTCATCTTCCGCGCGGAACGTGGAAGTGGTGGGCACCAGCTGGCTCACATACACCATGTTGTGCAGAGAGTTCGCGGCAATATATCGCCCGCCCAAGGTGCCGGCCATGAGGTCGCCATCATAGACGCAGATGGCCTGGGAGAAGCGCTTCCCGTCTCCCTTGGTCTCCATGTGCGGGAACCAGCCGAAGGCATACGGATTCGTGAGCGGCCCATGCTTGCCGAAGTTCTTCTCCCCGTACATGCCCTGGTCGAAGTGCATGCCGCGGAAGTTCCCGTTGGTGCTGGCGAACACCCGGCCATGGGCGTCGATCTCGAGACTGAACGGATTGCCCGCCCCCTCACCGTAGATCTCAAACACACGGGTCACGGGATGATAGCGCCACAGGCACTGGCCCTCCCACTTCACATTCTTCGTCACCTTGCTGCTGACATTGCCCGTGGTGGTGCTGCCGTTCGCTCCGTAGAGCCAGCCGTCGGGTCCGAAGTGCAGGCTGTTCGCCACGGCGTGGGTGTCTTCAAGGCCGAAGCCGCTCAGGCATACCTCGGGCTCACTGTCAGGAACGTCGTCGCGGTTCGCGTCCGGATAGAAAAGGAGGTAGGGCGGGTTCATCACCCAGATGCCACCCGCGCCGGAGATGGCCGAGGTGGCGATGTTCAACCCCTCGATCACCGTCTTATGCGAATCAAATTCCCCGTCACCATCGGTGTCTTCCAGCACCACGACGCGGTCCGCGCCTTTGGGCCCCTTCGGCGGCGGTTCCGGCACCC
>JBGGMQ010000317.1:0-4207 GCA_041287975.1 Verrucomicrobium sp.
ACGCCCGTGAATCTCACGCTCCTCAATGAGCCGGAAGTGCACCGCGTCATCGGCCACCATGCTGGCACCGCGCTCCAGCAGGCCCAATACGGCCTCACTCTTGCCGCTGCCGCTGGGTCCCTGAATCAGCACCCCCACCCCTTGCACATCCACCAGGCAACCGTGGATGACGGTGGTCGGAGCGAAGGCCCAGTCCAACCGGATCGTCGCCGCATTGATGAATTTCATGGTGATCATCGCGGTCTGGAAGACGCTGATGCCCGTCTCATCCGCGATGCGAATGAGCTCCGCAGAGAGACGCTTCTCACGCGCCACCACCAGACACGGAATGTCCGCCATGCAGAGCTGGCGGAACCGGCGCACGGCCTCCTCCGGCACGAGGCCGTTCAAATAGGAGACCTCGGAGTTTCCGATGACCTGGATGCGCTTGTAGGCGAAGTAGGTGAAGAACCCGCTCAAGGCTAGGCCGGGCCGGTTTACCGAAGGTTCATTGATCTTCCGTGAGAATCCCGTCACCGTCCCCATCAGTTTCATCTTCAGGGCTTCGCGATTCTTCTCAAAAAACTCACCCACGGTGATGGAAGACGGCCGCTTGACCTTGTGATGGATGACATGTTCGGGCATGGCTTGCACCATAGAAGAGTTCACGCTCATCAGCAAATGGTTGCAACTCTCCCTGCGTTAACTTCGTCTACGGTGCATGATTTCCTCAACGCCGCTCCGTCAACTTGCGACCCGACTTCGTCGCGTGATCCCCCTGGGTTTACTGTTCGCGGGCGGAACCCTCTCTGCTCAGACCGCAGACCGGCCCAATATTCTCTGGATCACCAGTGAGGACAACGGCCCTCAACTGGGCTGCTACGGCGACAGCTACGCGGTCTCCCCCAACATTGACCGTCTGGCAGCCAAGGGGCTCCGGTTTACGCACGTGTGGTCGAATGCTCCTGTCTGCGCGCCAGCTCGCACCACCATCATCAGCGGTCGCTACCCTACCGGAGATGGCGCGGAGCACATGCGCTCGTCCGTGCCCCTGCCGACTGGCTGCCAGATGTATCCGCAACTGCTCCGTCAGGCTGGCTACTATTGCACGAACAACAACAAGGAGGACTACAACCTGCAAAAACCCGAGGGCACCTGGGACATGAGCAATGGCAAGGCCCACTACAAGAACAGAGCCCCAGGGCAGCCGTTCTTTGCGGTGTTCAACATCCAGACTTCTCATGAGAGCCAGATCCGCAAGCCGGACCACCCATTGGTGCATGATCCCGCCAAGGCACCGATCCCTCCCTACCACCCTGACACGCCGGAGGTGCGTCACGACTGGGCCCAGTATTATGACAAGATCACGGAGATGGACCAGGAAGTGGGGCAGCGGCTCGACGAACTGGAGAAGGCGGGCCTGGCTGACGACACCATCGTCTTCTACTACGGCGACCACGGAGCGGGCATGCCACGGAGCAAGCGCTGGCCTTACAATACCGGCCTGCGAGTTCCATTGATCGTCCATTTCCCGGCGAAGTATGCTCACCTCGCCCCTGCGGGGTACTCGGCTGGCGCAGCCAGTGACCGCCTCGTCAGCTTTGTCGACCTCGCCCCCACCCTGCTGAGCATCATCGGCAGCCCTGTTCCCGATTTCTTCCAGGGAGCGGCCTTCGCTGGAAAAACTCCCGCCCCGGCACCGACTCACCTCTATGGATTCCGAGGCCGCATGGACGAGCGCTACGACATGATCCGCAGTGTGACCGATGGGCGGCATGTGTACATCCGGAACTATTTCCCCCAGCTTCCGTATGCTCAATATGTCGCCTACATGTTCGCCATGCCTACGGCTCAAGTTTGGGAACGCATGGCCAGGGAAGGCACGCTCAACGCCGATCAGCGGCACTTCTGGGAGCCCAAGCCGGTCGAGGAGTTGTATGATCTGCAGTCGGACCCGTATGAGGTGAAGAACCTCGCAGGCACGCCTGCTTATGCCAGCGTGCTAGATTCACTTCGGAGTGCAGAGATGCAGCAGGCGCGGAAGGTGCGAGATCTCGGGTTTATTCCTGAAGCCGAACGCCTGCGTATTGCGGCCGGAAAATCTCCGCGGGATGCATTCGCTTCAGACGCAGCGTACCCGTTTGAGCAAGTCCTGCAACTTGCCCGCCAGGCTGGCAATCTCAGCAGCGACGCCACGCCTGCGCTGGTGGCAGCGTTGTCGGACGCCAATGCCATCGTCCGCTACTGGGGAGTGACGGGGCTGTACGTTCGCAAGGAGGAAGGCGTCCGTCTTGGTGAGGCGAAGCTCACGGCCCTGCTAAAGGATACCATCCCCAGCGTACGCATTGCTGCGGCACGTGCGCTTGCGGAATTCGGCCCTGCGGATTCGCTTGGCACCTGCTTGGACGTCCTGATTGCAGATGCGGACCCCACCAAGACCAGCCAGGCCACCGCGATGGAAGCGCTCAATGCCATCGACGTGCTCGATAAAAAGGCTCTGCCTCTGAAAGCCCGTATTGCGGCCCTCCCGAAAGTGGAGCCCGGTATCGAAAAACGGATTCAGGAATACGTTTCCCGGCTTCTGGAAAAAATCCTGCGCGACCTGGAGTGAGGGGCTCCGGGCTGGCCTAGGACCTAGAAATCAAAGAGGTCAGCCTGCACGGACTTGCCACTCTTTGAAGCAGCCGTCGTCGTCTTCGGTTTGGGCGAGAGCCGGGGTAGCGAGGAAACAGGTTCCAGTCGATTTGCGTGCGGCTCTTTCAACTCGACGAGGGGGCTGGCATCCACATCTTCGAATCGCGCATCGGAATCCGACTCTGAAAATACGGGCAGTGCCTCGGGCTCCGGTTCAGATTCAGGGTGAGACTCTGGTTCCGCTTCGGCCGGGACTGAAGCAAAGGCCTCAAATGCCGATGGAGACTGGGGCACGTATGCCGTCACCCTCTCTGGCTCAGACTTCACCTCCTCCTCCGGTTCCGCGTCTTCGTAGAGCACTTCTTCCTCGGGAGGTGAAATGGATTCCGGGGCAGCCACGGGCTCAGGCTGCTTTTGCTTTTCAGGCTTGACCACCACCACGACAGGCGTGGGGGAAACTACCGGGATCGGCAGTGGCGGGGAGCCGTCGTCCTGCGGCAGGCGAATCTCGCTGCGGTAGCCGTTCAGGGTCCGCTCGACCATGCCCCCAAAGATTTTCATCAGGGCCCGGCTCTCCATTTCCCACACATTCGGGTACAGGCGGGCCACGTCAGCCAGAGGGCTGTGATGATCCAGGAGGCGCACTCCGTATTCATCTACCGATATTTCGCTCATCCAGCCGTCGGCATTGCGGAGCTTGACCAGCTCTGCGGCGCGCTCTTTCACGAGCTTGCCCTTCAGCTTGGAGCCCCAGCGTTCCACCTTTTGCTGGAGGTAGCCGTAGAGGAGCCGGTCAGGCGCGGCCTCCCCGTACGCCTGCGATGCCAGAGCCAGCAGCCCCAGGCAGAGTTCGCTCCCCCAGTTCGTCAGGATGAGGTCCAGTTTGGGCGTCGGGCGGTAAATTTTCTCCGGGCGGCCCGTCCCTTTGGGGCGACGCCACGTATCCACATAACCCTGCTTACGCAGGTCATCGCAGTGTTGCTTCACGCCCATGTAGGACATTTTCAACTCCGCAGCCAGTTCGTTGACGGACATCCCGCCACTGCGCTTCACCCTGACCAGGATCTCCCAGGAGACCGAGGGGGCAATTTCGCGAGCGTGCTGCAACATGATTCTTAAATTCGGAGAATACTCTCTACGCTGAAACATTTCCACCCCGTCGCAACCGTTCCCCATGAAAAGTTTCCAATCGGAATCCGATCTCAACAGCCGCAAGCATCGTATTGCTTACGAATTTGACACGAAACCGAGCCCCTCTAGCATCCAGGCAACCCAATCCATGCTCCCGTCCAGCCTTCCCGAGAAAGCATTCCGCAGCCACGCCCCAGGCTACTGGAAAGACAAAAACGTTTCTGAGGCGGACTGGAACAGCTACCAGTGGCAGTTGAAGAACCGGGTCAACTCCCTGGCAAAACTGGAGGAACACCTCGTCCTCAGTGAGGAGGAGCGCGCAGGAGTGCTCCTCTCGGGTAACAAGCTGGCGATGGCCATCACGCCGCACTTTTTCAATTTGATCCACCCCACGGACCCCGACTGCCCGATCCGCCGGCAGGTGATCCCCCGGATCGAAGAGTCCTGGGATGATCCCGATGAA
>JBGGMQ010000318.1:0-5250 GCA_041287975.1 Verrucomicrobium sp.
GCTCCACCGACTTGAAGACATGGACCCGGGCCATCGATGCCATCGCTGCCACACCACCGCTCAACTCCACTACCGTTTCCGTGGCGGATACGGAACCCCGGTGTTTCTTCCGTGTCGTCGTAAAGTGAACACCAGCTCCGGGGATGAGGCGCTCTGCTTCAGCGCTCAATGGGCCGGTCAGGATATAGAAAACTCCCATTCAGGCGGAGCGCAGCCCCGCTTTCCAGCTGCCGTGAGCTTCCGGCGAGCATCTACCAGCACTCCTTTTACTCCCTACCACCCCAGCACCATCACCGGCGCGCTCATCACGTTGACCGAGACCATCCGCGGCGTCAGGCTCTGCTCCCAGCTCCGGTCCACATGCCAGGCCCCTTTTTGTGTCCGGCAGTTTCGGGAAATCACCGGCGGGCAACATGCGCCACGCTCCCTTCTGCGCTCTCGCAGTTCCGGATTTGTCCGGCACCACCAGCCCCAGCACCTTTCCAGTCTGACGGTACACCGGCGCCCCAGGCAGCCCCTCCTCAGGGCCGAGGTCCAGCAGCCCTCCCTCCAGAGGCTTGTTGAGTTTCACGTGGGTGACGGGCCCGCTCGTCTCCGTGATGTTCTCCGGCCGCGATGCAATGGTCATGATGTCTTCCCAGGGCGCTCCGTCTGCCTCCCCCAGCCCCATGGCCGGAAAAGAACCCTCAGCCTTGAGCGCGACCACACCCCGGGCGGCATCCTTCCCCACCACCCTTGCCGGTGCCAGCCCCATATCGTTCACCACGAAGAGCTGCCGGGCATTTGCCACATCCATCAAGCTTAGGAAATAATCATCCTCCCGAAGGCACACCCCACGGGCCCCGAACTTGGGCGGGTGCTCCTCCAGCTTGCGTTCCACATCCTCCATTGAGTCGCTTGCCCGCAGGCTCTCCCGCGGCACAAAGGCCTTCACCAGACGGTCCGCCTCGGCCAGTACGCACCTGCTCATATTTTGTTTCAGCGCCTTCAAGTCCTTGGCCGCCTCCTTTTTCTTATTCACCTCTACAGCCAGCGTCAGCCACTGGCAGGCCTTCACCCGGTCCTTTTTGACGCCCCGCCCCTCCAGATACAGGCGTCCCAGTTCCTGTTGCGCTAGGTCATCACCACAGCTTGCGGCCTCAAGCAGATACTTCAGGGCCTCGCCGGCCTCCCCACACCGCTCAACTGCACTCCGTACACCGCGAGTGCGTCCAGGTGCCGCTGATCAGCCGCCCGTTGCATCCACTTCCAGCATTTGTCCATATTCTTGGGCGCAAGCACCCCCTTCCAGTACAGCCGGCCCATCACAAACTGCGCCTCCGCGAGACCTGCCTCTGCCGCCTTCTCCACCCAGCCCATACCCTCCCTCTGATTCGCCACCACAGAGTCTGGCGCATACACCAGCCATTGCCCCAGATCCAGCATCGCCTGTGCATCCTCCTGCTCCGCCGCACGCCGGTACCATTGCATGGCCTCCTCGCCATCCTTATTCACTCCCTTGCCGAGTCGCAGGCATTGCGCCAGGCGCCTCTGTGCATACGGATGCCCAGCTCCGCTGCGCGTCGCAGCCACATCATCCCATCCTTTCGCGCCTCCGCCACCGCAGACTCCATCTCGCCACACGGCATACAGTACAGGCATGCACTTGGCACAGGGCCGGTCAGCTCGTCAATTTCCCACTCAAATCTGTCGAGTTTTACCCCCTGAGCATTACTCGTTGTAGCGGTGATGGTCACCTTGGATCGCCCATTCGCTTCGCTGCGAAGCACTACTCCTGGCGTGACCAATGATTGGTCCAGTGGCTATGAGAGTCTGATCGCTTAGGTTGTTGCCTGATTGGTTGTTTTGTCGAGCTCAGCTTCTGCCTTCCTCATTGGTATCGCGTTCTTTAAAGAGCTCGACAACCTCGAGCATTCTGCGACGCTCGTGGTCGGAGTGGTCGAGCCAGAGAAAGGATGACATTTATCGGTTGCGCGATCGGTTAGGATTGACGCTCGCCATAATCGTCGCGGTGGAGAAGGAGCTCGCCACTGTCAGTATGGTGCTGCAAGTTCAAGAGAACAGGATCTCGACAAGCCTGCCTCCGACTGGAAAATGAATCCATTGGGAGCGCACCTCCTTGCCCGCAGCCACAAGGGCCTCGCGGTAACGGGCGAGCTGACCGGAGTATTCGAGAGCCTTTATGTCGCACTGGGCGGCGCCCCCCTGAAAAGACTTGTGGTCGATGATCACCCAGCCCCCAGTGGTTTCCAGAGCTAGATCGATGAATCCCATAACCCTCGTGCCGTCTTCGAGCGCATGTTCAAAGGGAGTCTCGACCAAGATTTGCAGAGGAGCGAACTTGTCGCTGAGCATCGCCAGCAATCTCGCTGTGGCGCTGAGCACTTCCGTGCCGCTTACACAACCAGAGAGGCCAAATGCATCGATGATTTGCTCCGCAATGGCCTCGTCACCACCCGCGCAGCCGCCAGTCTTTAGTAGAATTGGCGCGAAAATCGAGTGGAGGGCGGAGCCGAGATTCACGTCGTCGCACTTGCCTTCCACGGGAAGCCGGCATCCCAAGTCAACTTGTCTGCCAATCGAGGCATTTGGAAGGGCCTGCGTATCCGAGGGCCGAAGAAACGCCAGCGGTCTGCGCATTGCCTGCGTTGGCGGCGGGAACCAAGCTAGTCCTGCGGCTGCATCGTGCGAAGGGCTGGACACTTCCCGCGCAATGAGAGTTTTGCGCCGGGCCCGCGCGCCCAGGAATGGCATCTCGCCTTCTCTGGGGGCGTTGAGGATGGACCCTAGTGCCATGCTGAAGTCAGCTCCCAGCGCGTGCTGCGGCCAAATAGGATCGGATCGCTCCCTGCTCTCCAGAATCAGGAGATCCCGAACCCGGGTGAAACCGACATGCAAGAGTCGCAATTCCTCGCGCATGGCAGCAGCCGATGCTTGCTTGCCTATCGCCGATTGAGCAGCGTTGACACCTAATGTCCCATCCTGGCCCGACGCGCCGAAGGGCCAGGCCCAGAAACGAAGCCGGCGTCCCTTCAGCGGGTTGAGCGGATCGAAAGCCTCCTCTTCGACCGTCAATGCCTGGTCCCAAACGCGCGGACGCACATCGGTGTCGAGCTGGGTGCAGATCACAACGGGCCATTCCAGGCCCTTGGCTCCGTGATAGGTGAATATTTGAACCGCATCCGCGACTCGGTCGACCGCGATCGGAGCCGCTTCCAGAGCTTTAGCCCAAAGAATGAATCCAGCGACCGTCGCCGGGGCATGCGACGAAGCGCAAAGTGATTCATACTGGCCCGCGAGTCCCCGCAGCGACTCCAGGTTGGCGCGTCGCTGCGCCGCCCTTGCCACGGTTGGTCCCCATGCACTTGCGGTGCCAAACGCGTTGGCGAGCGCCAGCGCCTCATCAAGCGCCTCTGCTGGACTTGCGGAAGCAACCCGCGCGCGCCTCATCAAGGGCCACCAATGCGGGATGTCGCAGCGCCCCGTCGATCCCCCAGCGTCCTTGCTCATTGCTGCCCGGCTCGATCCATTCCAAACGATCTTGCAGCCACTGCTCAGGCTCTTTGGCCCCATCGAGCGCAATAATAGTCGCCGAGGCCAGCGTATCCTCGGGGTCCACCAAACGCTTAAGGCAGGCCAAGGAAAACACAGCCTCAGGCGTCTCCATCAATCCGCCCCCCTCACGGGAAGCTGGTATGCCGCGCCGCGCCAGCGCGTCCGCAATGCGATCTGCGTGAGCATTGGTTCGGCAGAGTAGCACGATGTCGCGCATTTTCAGCGGGCGCAGGCCCCCACTGGTCCTGTCGCTGACCTGAATTGACTCACCCAGCAAGGTCTGCACGCCGTCGGCAATTACATCCGTCGCTTGGTCGTTGGTCAGAGATTTCGGCTTTCCATCGCTTTTGTTGAACAAGCCGCTCGAACTCACCCAAACGTCAAGTGGCGCGGGAAGTCCGTCCAAATCGGCGCGCGCGGCGTTGAGCGCGACCTCAACACTTTCGATACCATGCGTTTCCTCGAAAGCCGGGGCAAAGAGCTTGTTGAACCAGTCACAGAGCTCTTTGCGTGTCCGGTAACTCTGGGCGAGGGGCGGGTTCACGCCGCCGCGATTCCGCACGGTCGCCACCACGCTGTTCATCAGCTCAGGATCACTGCCGCGGAAACCGTAGATAGCCTGCTTTGTGTCCCCTACCCAAATGCTTTGCCCGCGCACCAGATTGGCCAGTTTCAGGAACAGAGCCAGCTGCAGCGGACTGGTATCCTGGAATTCATCCACCAGCAGCAGATCGTATTCCTCCCGGATTGCCTCCTGCACCAGCGGATGGTCCAGCAGGTGCACAACACGCGCCTCCAGGTCGGTGAAGTCCAGCTGGCCGCGCTCCTCCTTGTGCTGCCTGTAACTCTGCAGTGATCGCGCAGCGATATCGAACAATCCGCGGGTGTAGGCGTCCAGCTCCTCCCGGAGTTGGGGATGTTCCTCGACCCGCGCCGCCACGCTCTTTAGAGGACCGAAGGCCGCTTCACTCTTTTTGCCGGGCGTGCTTCTGGCTAGAGCACACCACTTCGACCAAGTCAGGTCGCCCTGCTCGAGGTTCCTTCGGGCCTCTCGGGCCTGCTCCAGTGCCTTTAGGGTTTGGTTGGTGGTGTCTGTTCCCGCGGCGATTTCGGTTTCAGCATGTCCGATGGCATCCCTCAGCGCCCGATTGAGGTCGCCTGTGGCAGCGACAGGCAACAAATCAAAGAGATCTGCCACACTGAGTTGCGCCATTCTGCCCAATTCGGGTGGATTGATGCCGTTCTCCATCGCGCGACTGATCAATGCTTTCACCTGTCCCTTCCACCGGGATTCCTTGCTCTGCTGATCCCGTTGGTTCAATCGCACCGCAAGACGCTCCATGCGCTCCACGTCCTCCAGCGTGCACACCTCTTCGATTGCCTCGCTGATGACAGCGTTTCCGACGGCTTCGTCCAGGATTTCAAGGCGCGGTGAAATGCTGGCCTCAAAGGCAAACCGCTCTAACAGCCGGAAGCAGATGCCATGAACGGTGCCCACAAGCGATTCCTCCAGGCGCTTGGCTTCCGCGACCAGCTCCCAGCGAAGAGTTCCCGACGCACTCGTTCAGCCAGCTCTGCCGCTGCGGCGACGGTAAAGGTGGCCGCAATGATGGCCTGCGGACGCACTGCGCCGGAGGCGATTTGCGCATGCATTAGCCGAGTGAGTTCCGTAGTTTTGCCGCTGCCGGCGCCGGC
>JBGGMQ010000319.1:0-3589 GCA_041287975.1 Verrucomicrobium sp.
CGTCCTGCTCTTCCTGCTGTTTTACTACCTGGGAACCGTCGTTGCCCGGTCCAAGAAGATCGTCGGCACCGTTCTGACGTTGGGTATCAGCCTCTTCTGCATCTGGGCCTTCGCAGGCATCGGCATCAAGAAGGGCATTGACCTTGGAGGCGGCAGCTCCTTCACCGTCCAGCTCCAACCTTCCGTGGATGAAAACGGCCAGCCGGTACCGATCTCCACCGGTGCCGTCCAGCAGGCCATCGGCATCCTGGAAAAGCGTCTCAACCCTGACGGTGGCAAAGACTTGCTCACCGCTCCCCAAGGCACCGACCGCATCCTGATCCAGATGCCCGGCGTGCATCCTGATGAAGTGGAAGCCATCCGGGAGAAGATCCAGCAGGTGGCTCACCTCGAGTTCCGCCTTCTTCACCCCCAAAGTGAGTCCGCCCTCGCCCAGCTGAAGGCCACCGGCCAGCCCGTCATCGGCTACGTCGAAATGCCCGGCAAAAAGAGCAAGGACGACAAAGTCCCGCCGCCGAGCTACCTCGTGAAATCCCGTGCCGACCTCGAAGGCGAGCACGTCAATCAAGCCCACGCTTACATCGACCCCATCAAAGGCTGGGCCGTCAGCATCAAGATGGACTCCGTAGGGACGAAGATCTTCTCTGACATCACCACTGCCCATGTGCAGGAGCGTCTCGCCATCATCGTTGATGGTGAAGTCCTCTCCGCTCCCAACCTGAACGAGCCCATCACCGGCGGCAGCGCTGAGATCACCGGCAAGTTCACCGAGGATGAGGCCCGTGGCCTCGCCTCCGGTCTTGAGAACCCACTCAAGAACCCTATGAAGATCATCGAGGAAAGCAACGTCTCCGCCGCCTTCGGTGAGCAGACCATCAAGCAGGGCATCCAGACCGGTTGGGTCTCCACCATCCTCGTCGCCTTGTTCATGCTCATCTACTACCGCTTCGCTGGCCTCATCGCCCTGGTCGGTCTCGTGGTCTGCATGCTCCTGGTCTTCGGCTCCATGGCCCTGTTTAACTTCACGCTTACCATGCCCGGTATCGCGGGGATCGTGCTCACCATCGGCATGGCCGTGGATGCGAACGTGCTCATCTACGAGCGCCTTCGTGAGGAAATGGCCGCTGGTAAAACCCTTGGTGCTGCCCTTGATGCCGCATTTGAAAAAGCCTTCTCGGCCATTTTCGATGCGAACATCACCACCCTGTTCTCCGCAGTCATCTTGTTCTACCTCGCCACCGGTCTGGTGAAGGGCTTTGCCGTCACCCTTACGGTCGGCATCGTTGGCACTCTCCTGGGTGCGCTTGTCGTCACCCGTGTTGTCTTCAGCTGGTTTGTGGATGCGGGTATCCTCAAGAAGATCACCGTCACCCATATCATCCCGAATCGCACGTTCGACATGTTGAAGTGGTCCAAGCCGTTTGTGATCGGTTCCTTCGGTCTTGCGGCTCTCTCCCTGCTGGTCTTCCCCATCAAGGGCAAGGACGCCATCGGCATTGACTTCCGCGGGGGTGCCATCACACGGTTTGAGGTGGCTCCTGGCAAAACAGTGGAGACCGAAAGCGTCGAAGCTTTCCTCAAGTCTTCCAACATCATGGGTGCTTTCGTCCAGGCCAGCAGCAATGCCACGGCCAATCTCATCACCGTGCGCAGCGAGTATGATGACGGCACCAAGGTCAAAGATTTGGTCGAGGCCAAATATGCCGGTGAGCTTTCCGGTGGCCAGACTGACCGCGTGGGCTCCATCGTGGGCAAGGAACTCGCCATCCGTTCCTCCCTCGCCTACGGCCTCGCCATGCTGGCCATCTTCATCTACCTCGTCGTCTTCTATGAGTTCGCCTTTGCCATCGCCGCCATCGTGGCCCTTCTCCACGACTGCGTCATCGCCATCGGTCTTTCGGTGCTCTTCGGCCAGCAGCTTTCGATCATTCACATTGGCGCGATCCTGACCGTCGCAGGCTACTCGATCAACGACACCATCATCGTCTTTGATCGTATCCGGGAAATGCTCCGCACCCATCGCGGCAGCATTCGCGACATCATGAACGAGGCCATCTCCGCGACTCTCAGCCGTACCTTGCTCACCAGCTTGACGGTGCTCATGTCCATGGTCGTCCTCTATATCTTCGGCGGTCCTTCCATGAAGGAGTTCGCTCTCCCGATCATCATCGGGGTTGTTGTCGGGACCTACTCGTCCATCTACATTGCAGGGTCTCTCGTCCTCTGGTACGGCCGCGTCACTGGAAAGGGGCTTCAGCGCCATGCGCTGGACGACACCGACCCGACCGTGAAAGCAGCCCCCAGCATCACAGCGTAGCCCGCAGGCATCTCCGTCCGGAATCTTACAGCCGCATCTGCCTTTGCGTGGATGCGGCTTTTTCGTACCCGTCCGATTTCTTGCATAAAGCACACGGCGATGAAAATTTTTTCAGTGACATTGAACGCGCCCGCGCTAGCGTTCGAAAGTCTCCACCCCCAAAGCTGGCATGATGCCCGACTCCCTGGCTCAAGATGCCCTGCCTGAGCAACCCACGGCGGAAGCGTACGTGGTGCAGGAGCGGGTGGCCATAGGCACCGCTGGCATTGTCTACCGCGCCATCCAGACAGCCACCGGCCAGCAGGTTCTCTTTAAAGTCCTGTCTGGAGAAACTTCACACCCCATGGACCCCGCCTGGGTCCTGGAGCGGGCTCCCGTGTTGAAGCAGCTGCACCACTCGCGCATTGCAGCCCTGCTGGATGCCTATGACGATCCTGAAGGCTGCGTCATGGTCTACGCCTACCAGGCTGGCTGGGCAGGCAATGCCTTCCCCATCCAGCGGCTTCTTGCTGATTCCAAAGAGATCCGTGACGTCGCCCGGCAACTTTGCGAGGCCCTCCTCGCGGGTGAGCAAGCCGGTATGCCCCATGGCGATCTTAAGCCCAGCAATCTGATCGTCACTGATCTCGGCACCGCCGGTCTCAGCCTGCTGGTGCTCGACTGGGGTCTCTCAGAATGCCGGGCCAAACAGCCGCCGGAGACCCTGCAGTACATGTCCCCCGAGCGCCTGCAAGGCGGTCCCGCCACCACCTCGGGGGATCTCTTTTCCCTGGGGGCCACTCTCTGGTACCTCATCACCGGCCAGCAACCTGTTGAGGGCAAAAATCGGGACACGCTGCTGGCGGGCTGGCATCATTTCAATCCCGCCACCCTCGCAGAAATACGCCCGGGCCTGGATCCGGTCCTGGTGGACTGGATCTGTTGGCTGCTGAAACCCAACGCCGCCGAGCGCCCGGGTTGGGTGTCTCAAGCCATGGAGGTGCTCAATCGCAAGCCAGCCCCCACCGCTCCTCGTCCGCAGCCGCCCCGCGCCATCGCTCCACCCGCGGCCCGCCCGCCTGCCCGTTCCTCCGTGGATGCGAACGCCCCCACGGCCCGCCTCACGGCCACGCCCACCACCTCCCTCAGCGGAGGCACCCGCCGTCGATTCTTCACAGCCGAGAAACTCATGGGCCTGTTCTTTTTCCTCTGCGTCGCCGCAGGCCTCGTCGTCGCCTTCATCTGGTGGGCAGAGAGCGAATGGGGCCCAACGTGGAAAGACGAGATCTTCGG
>JBGGMQ010000320.1:0-2598 GCA_041287975.1 Verrucomicrobium sp.
GCTTTCGTAAACATTGGCGTGAATTCTCATAGGGTGACTCCTGTCAGTTGGCTTGGATGAGTTCTGCGATTACCGCCCTCTGCTGCTTTACAGCTTCCGGATCGGGCTGATATGGGGCGTCGAGCATATGCGTTAAAAGACAGTTCCGAGGCGGGCCGATCTTGTCTATTACGCTTTTATCCACACCCAGAGCAGCTAGTTCGTCTCGCCAGGCTGCCTCAATGTCGATGGCCCGCCGCGCGAAAGTCTGTGCCGCCTCGTCGTTCCCGTTGCCTCTGCTGAACCAGTAGAAGACGGCTTTGTCCATCAGGTCGGCATGAACTGCGAGAGCAGCGGAATAGAAGTCATTGAGCCGGTCGGAAAACGCTGCGTCCGCTTGCGTGTACGTCTTCCTTGCGCAGGTTCGCCATAAACGGTCTATCTCCTTTTCGTCTTTCCGTGCGTCGGCTTCCACGGTGGCGAGGAACCGTTGTTGCGGAGTGAGGTTGTCGTAAATTGCCGCTTTGATGTTCATTTCGTCTTCTCCCTCTCTTTGATGGCCCTTTCCAATGCTTCGAGGCGTTCCTTAACGTTCTCCATCTCGTCAACCTTCGCCACGCCTGCCGCTGCTGATACGAGCAGCGCAGCGATGTCGGGCGGTATCTCGCCGTTTGCCGCTGCCGTGAGAAAGCCCCTTGCCATGCTGGTGAGATCGTCGCTCTCCGGCAATTCGATGTAGATGGGCTGGGCTGCGGATTTGGGAGCTGGCGCGAGACGTTCGAGGCACAAGCGTAATGCTGTGCCGTCTCCGTCCAAGGCCTTTTCTATGGCCTTGCGGGTCAGCTTCTCGCTTTCTCCCTCAAGCAATAACATCACGGCTTCTGTCGCTTTATTCCTAGCCCCTTTGGGCTTGCCGGCTGGGTTGCCTGATTTGCCTGGTCTAAACTTGGTGTCCTGTTTCTTACCTGAATTTTCAGGCTGCCGATGTCCATCGCACTTTAGTGGGTGATCCGGCTCATCTGATCTATTTGTGCCGTAAATTTTCGTCATGATTTCACCTGATCCGCGCCCACCTTAAGGAGGCGGCGGAGCCTATAGGGGTATGGGGACACACACCCCCCGTGAACCGTGACGATGGTTTTCAATGGGTTACCGAGAACCGTGACACCGTGACACGACACACCCTCCTTAAACGAATTCAATGACTTACACATGACCGTGACACTCGTCCTTTTGGGTGGGTGATGAGGGGACACGCACAATTTTTTTGGTCGAATCTTTTCCCCGGCCATAATCTTCATTACGAATTTTTTTGCTGTGGAATAGTCGTTCCATTGATTGCACTAAGTCAGACAGACTGAAGCCTCGAGCAAGTGGGCATTTGACCATCACTTTAGGTGCAAAATTTGCGGCATTCTTTGACCAGGATACGGTGCGACCCTGACCATCGAGTTCATCGAGCAATCGCAGGAATACCAGATCAGCATCCCTCTCGCGGTTATCGCGACTGATACGTGTGACTACATCGCCGCCGGTGATTTGCTGTTCTTCAATGAAGGTCCCCTGCTGCCACGACAGGCGAATTTCCTCGTCTCGCGGGGCGTAATTCGCCTTCATTCGTTTTAAAATGCGCTCATTCGATGACTGTTGAGATACGTCGGGATCCTCAGATTTTGGTGTTGTGAAGTACATGCGAGAACGAACCGAATTGTTCCAGCCAGTCGAACCCCCATCTCCACGTCCATTAGCCATACCGGCCGCACTGGGATGCGCGCAGAATAAGACCCCGCCGTCGATCTTGAGCGCCAACTTGGTGAGGAGCCCGATAAATTGCCGTACATGGCCACGAGAATTCTCTATACCTCCGAAGGTGTCCGCGGCAGTGTCAATGACTACAAACTGAGCCCCGGACTTCAGCACATCGTCTTCAATCCGGTCATAAAAATCTGTGATGATCGGCATGCCATTAGGATCGAAGGCCATGAGGATATTGTCCTCGCCAACCCCGCTTAACCATGACATACCTTTGAGGTCGCTAAACTCACAACCATATGATCGGTTGATATCGTTCTGCCTGATATGAAGTTCATAAGGGTTTTCCTCAAAAAATAATCCCCAGGTCTTCAGTTTTGTTGTTGGCAAGCCAATCCAATGCCTTCCAAGGGAGATTGCCGTCATTAGTTGCATAGCTAGAAGACTTTTCCCTGTGCCGCCGTCACCGTAAAGTGACGTTGTGCAATGCCAGGGTATCCAGTCCGGCACAACCCACTTACGTTCTGGGATCGGCTTACCCTGCAGCATAGCTGGGCTAATCGTTCTCAGGGAAGATACCGGGTGCGGTATCTTTTGGATTGTGCCATGGCGAGCGAGCATGTCCTCTGGCGACTGAAGCGTGCTTCCCATCATTGGTTTACAAATCCGCTTTGACAGATGACATCATTCCAGTCCAGTCCCTGTTTGAACGGCGTGTTTATAAAAACTTCTCTGCCAGCTGCGGACCACCTTCCACCACAAGTCTCGGCGCCGTCGATCCCTGGCTGGTCATTATCGGCGAATATAGTGAGTGACTGTATGCCTACGAAAATTGGGAATTCGCTCATGCCAATTTTAGACAGAGTT
>JBGGMQ010000321.1:0-5161 GCA_041287975.1 Verrucomicrobium sp.
AGGCGCGCCAGTGGGAGAAGCTGCCCAAGCCCGTAGTCAAAGAAACGCAGCCCGTCGATCCAGAAAGCCCGGCTGAGTACATGGAAAAGGTGCGCCTGATGTATGACATCGCAGCCCTCGCCTTCGAGACCGACAGCACCCGCCTCGTCACGTTGATGCTCGACAGTGTTAACTCACCCGTCCTCGACATTGAGGGGTCCCACATCACCGATGGCTATCACAGTCTTTCCCACCATGGGAAGTCTGAGAAGAAGCTGACCCAGTTGGAAGCCATCGACCGCGAGCATATGCGTCACCTGAACACGCTCTTCACCCGCCTCAAAGGCACAGGTGAGCAGGGCGCCACCTTGCTGGACCAGTCGATGATCCTGTACGGAAGCAATCTTGGCAATGCGAGTACGCATGTCACGACGAACCTCCCCGTCCTCTTCGCCGGTGGAGGCTTCAAACACGGTCAGCACCTGGCCTTCGATCGCGCGGACAACTATCCACTTCCGAATCTCTTCGTCTCCATGCTCCAACGCATGGGGATCGAGGAAAGTTCATTTGCCAGCAGCACGGGAACGATGAAGGGGCTGGAGATGGCGTGACGGGGTGGGACCCGCTCAACAGACTTGAGTGAAAGGCCTGCCTCAAGGAGCGGCGATCTCCAGGTCGCCGTTGACCGTGACAGGCGCCCAAAAACGACTGTCACTCGCCGAAGCCCACCTCCCAGTGTGGCAGAAGCGTCCCGCTTCTACGTCCGCCAACACTTCGCGCTCCCAACTCCTGGCGACGAAGTCGCTTTCGCGCGCATTGTTGAGGATCGAACCGCGATGAATTGTCTCTGGGGCATGATGCGCCAGGCACGATCTCCGCTGCACTCATTCGTCTAGCCATCGGCATAGACCTCTCAAAGCGGTGATTCTCACCGCACTCCGAAAGCGACTTCGTCGCCAGGTGAAGGCCGCGCAACATGATCTAGGCGCGCCACCGTCTTGCCCAATCTTATGGCAAAAAAGGGGCGACCCGCAACGAGCCGCCCCTGAATGAACGCTATCTCAAATCAACTTACTGCTCCCGCCCAGCCACTCCCCGGGCCTTGTCGACGAGTTGCAGGAACTCACCACGATAGCCCAGCTCATCCGGGCCTTTGCCTGCAAGGGCAAGTTCGCGCACCATGTCCCAGGAAAGGTCGCCGGCATGTTGTGAATCCCGCAGCAGCATGCCAAAGCCTGCCACTGATGCTGCAAACTTGAGGTCGGCTGGACTGGTGGCCAGCTTCTTCTCCTTGTCCGTGACCGGCACCTCCATGAGCACGCTGGTGTCTGCATCGGGCTGTTTGTAGCGGAGTTTCACCGTCATGGTTTCAGGGCTGGTGGGAGCTAATGCCGTTGCTGCCGGGGCAGCAGGTGAGTTGGCGATCTCAGCGGGCTTCGGAGCGTACTTGAGTGAGTCCACCAAAGGTTTCCCATCAGGAAACTTCACATTCGTCGGTACGATTTCATACAGCGCCGTCACGGTGTGGCCTTCGCCAATCTCACCCGCGTCCTTGCGGTCGTTGTTGAAATCCTGCTTGGCCATGATGCGGTTCTCATAGCCCAGCAACCGGTACGCCTGCACCTGGCCGGGGTTGAACTCGACTTGAATCTTCACATCCTTGGCAATGGTGACCAGCGTGGAATTCATCTGCTCCACAAGCACCTTGCGAGCTTCGCTGAGGCTGTCGATGTACGCGTAGTTTCCATTGCCTTTGTCCGCCAGGGTTTCCATGGTGCGGTCCTTCAGGTTGCCCGTGCCGAAGCCCAGCACGCTGAGGAAGACCCGCGACTTGGCCTTCTCTGCAATAAGCTTTTCAAGTTCCTCAGGGCTGCTGATACCCACGTTGAAGTCGCCATCTGTGCAGAGGATGACACGGTTGGTGCCTTCCTTTTTGAGGTGCTTTTGAGCCTGCTCATAGGCCAGACGGATGCCGCCTGCTCCGTTGGTGGACCCACCGGCGCCGAGAGCCTCAATCGCTTCCACGATCTTCGACTTCTCTTCTCCTGCGGTCGAAGGCAACGCCACCGCCGTGCTGCCGGCATACGTCACCAGGGCCACGTGATCCCTGGCTCCGATCTTCTCCGTAAGCATGAGAAGGGACTTCTTCACCAGCGGGAGTTTGTCGGGTTCGTCCATCGAACCTGAGACATCCACCAGGAAGACAAAGTTCGCCGGGGCACGTTCCTTCGTGTTGACCTTGCCTTTCAGGGCAATCCGGGCCAGACGGTGCTCGGGTTTCCAGGGAGCCTCCACCACGTCCACATGCACGGCAAAGGGCTTGTCATCCGCCGGAGTTTCGTACGCATAGGGGAAATAATTGATCAACTCCTCCAGTCGCACGGCGTTGGCGGGCGGGCGCTGGCCGTTGTTCAGAAACCTCCGCACGTTGGCGTAGGACGCCGTGTCCACATCGATGGAGAAAGTGGACAGGGGTTCCTGAGCCACGTACTGGAACGGGTTCTCGTAGATGGGGGTGTAGGTCTCTCCAGCAGATGGCGACGTTTCGCTTTTCTTGCGCAGCCGCACAACATCCTTGTCTCCTTCAGCAGGAGGAGGCGGAGGAGCAACAGAGGCATCTGTCGCAAGCTTGTCTGCGGCATCCTTCCTTCCCGAGGTGGCGGCCGAGTCGCGCGTACCCGCTGTCCGCGACAGCATCTCAGATTCGGGCATCGGGTCAGAAGGCAATCCCGCAGGTGCAGATGCTGGGGCGGCGGCAAAATGGTCCGCTGAGGGGCTCGGGGACTTAGTTGGCATGGGCGAAGCAGCAGGAGCGGCTGAGCCCTCTGGCTTGCCAGCAACTGGGGCCTGCAATGACGGCGTGGCGATCGACTTGGATTTGCCAAGCTCCAATACGGGGGCGTCATCCATGGGTGCAACAGGGTTGGAAGGCACGACGGCCCCAGCGAATTTGCCAGGAGGTGCCGCGGGATCTGACCTTGCACTGAGGGGCTCCCTTTTCTTGGCCGTCCCTAGCGCCGTTTTGGATTCGTCTGAGAAATACGCGCCGGCAGGGGCATCCGCGGGCTGCTGCGCAGACGAAGGTGCGGCCGCTGCCCGCGTCGACGTTGCGGGCTTGAGCGGCCGGGCTGGAGCGGGAGCGGGCGCAGAAGCGGGAGCGGGAGCGGCAGCAGCCACGACCGGTTGATTATCCTTGGTGCTCATGGCCACGGTTCCGTCCGCGGCTTCATTCATGGCTTGGGAGCGGAGATCCCCAAGGGCGGGTTGGGCCGCAACTCCAGAGGCTGACTCCGCTCGCACGCTTTCCATATTGTATCCTCGCGCGGACTCGGCATCGGCTTTCCGCCAGGCTAGAGCGGGTTGCTCTTTCGAGCTAGCTGGGCTGCCGCTGCCAGTGACGCCGAAGGCGCCCCTTTGGCTGGGTGCAGGGGCCGTGATGGGTGCTGGAATGGGTGGGGGCATAGCCAGCGGCGATGCAGGCATGGGCCCAAGCGACGGCTTCACAGCGTCAGCTGCGATGGATGACCTTGTTTCCTGAGACTCCTGCATCAAACTGGCGGGAGGCTCGGAAAGAAGAGCTCCCTCACGCAGAGTCACTTCATGCCCCACGGTCACATTTACTTGTTCCGATGGCGTAAATGCGATCTCTGAAACGTCCTGTTTCTTCTCCAGCAGCACGCCGCTGGGGACCAGCAGCGTCAGAGCGAGTCCGGCGGCAATCGCAGTGGATATGAATTCCGCCCGCTTCCAGAAGGGGGGGCGGGTCACTTTGCGCGGAGTGGAAAGGAAGGCCTTGAGGACCACATTGCGCTGGTCGCTGGTGAGGACCTCTTCTTCAGGCTTGCCCACATGCTCGTGGAGCAGGCCGCAGAAGGCTTTCATGGCTTCGGCCTCCTCGCGCAGAGCGGGATCGCTGGCCATTTGCGCCTCCAGAGCGGCCCGGTCGTCCGGTGGCAGCTCGTTGAGGGCATATGCGGTGAGTTTGTCTTTCATGGCGGGAAAATGGGGAAAATATTCAGGAGCGGGGCGTGGGCGGAGCGGCAGGCGGCGGCTCAGGCATTCAGGGCGAGCCAGCGCTCTCGCAGGGTGGTGACGCCGAGGTGAATCAACGTGCCGACGTTGCCCACACTCGTTTTCAGAGCTTCGCTGATCTCTTTGTAGCTCAGACCAGCTTCGAACTTCAGTCGCACGGCTTCGCGCTGTTTCTCCGGGAGCTGATGCAGCCACTGGCGGATCTGCTGTGCCAGTTCCTTCGCCTCCAGTTCCGCGGAGGGCCCGGGGGTGTCAGAGGTTTCCTGGTCGAGAACTTCGAGGTCCATGGGGATGAGGCGTTGATGTTTGCGCTGGTGGTCCAGCGCCCGGTTTCGGCAGACGGTGAAGAGCCACGGTGCCAGTCGGTCCTTGTCCAGCGTCGCCAGGCTCTGGCTCAGCTTGACAAAGACATCCTGGGCGATGTCGCGTGCCTGGTTGATTTCTCCAACGATGCCAAACGCATAGCGTATGACGGGGCGCTCGTAGCGTTCGAGCGCGGCGAGGAGGAACGCGTGATCAGGGTCGCGATGGCTCATGAGATGTTCAGCGGGCATCACGGCGGTGTGGGCAGGTTCTTTGGAAATGACGGAAACTATTTTTCCGGAGACGACAGGGGTCGTCAAAAAGGAGGGAGTGCTACCCCTGCAACTGGCGGACCAGTTGCTTGATGTCGTGGGGGCGGCGCACGTCTTTGAAACGCACCTCAGCTCCAGGGCTGGCGGAGGAGTCGAAATCCACATTGCCAATCCCCAGGAGGGCGGCGTAGCTCTTTTGGCGAACGTCGATGGCCCGGATGTCGGCGATGCGGACCTCCTTGGAATTCCGCCCAACGAGGCCGAATTCCATCTCCACGCGGCGGGTGGTCACGAAATAGGTCGTGGTGGTGCGGTCGAGCGATACAAACACCAGGATGAGCGCGGCGATGGAGCCGAGCAGGACAATCCACTCCAGGCCGTACTGCTGGGTGAAACAGAAAGCTGCTCCCCCCAGGCAGGCAAAGGTGATGGCGAGGGACTTGGGGTAGGCGAACCAGCTTGGATGGCCAAGGAAGAGAATCTCCTCCCCGCCGCGAGATGGCAGGGTGGGGCCGGCAGGGCCATGCATCTCATCCAGAGACGAGGCCGGGAAGGGAGTGGTGGAGGGTGGGGGG
>JBGGMQ010000322.1:0-4679 GCA_041287975.1 Verrucomicrobium sp.
GACGAAGGGGGATCTTACCCGCTCCATTCAGGTGGAAACCCGTGGCGAGGTGGCCCAGCTGAAGGACAACATCAATACGATGATCAACAACCTCCGTGAGACCACGGAGCGCAACCAGGAGCAAGACTGGCTCAAGACGAACGTCGCCAAGTTCACCCGTATGCTTCAAGGGCAGCGGGATCTATTCACGGTGGGTCAGACGCTCCTGTCAGAGCTGGCCCCGCTTGTTTCCGTGCACCAGGGCACCATTTACCAGATGTCTGGAGATTCGGACCGTTCTCTGCGTCTGCTGGCTGGCTTTGCCACGCCCAAGGGTCAGCGGGAGAAGCTCACTCTGGGTGAGGGACTCGTGGGGCAGTGTGCCCTGGAGCAGCAGCGCATCCTTCTTCAGGATGTTCCGGCGCACTATTCCCCCGTCCAGTCCAGCCTGGGTACGGCCGCGCCTGCCAATATCGTGGTGCTGCCAGTGCTCTTTGAAGGGGAGACAAAGGCCGTTATTGAGCTGGCCTCGCTTCACTCCTTCACGGCCGCCCAGCTCAACTTCCTGGAGCAGCTTACCCAGTCCATCGGTGTCGTGCTGAACACGATTGAGGCTACCATGCGCACAGAAGGCCTGCTCCAGCAAAGCCAGCAGCTCACAGTGGAACTGCAGTCGGGGCAGAAGGAACTCCAGCAGACCAATGAAGAGCTCGAGCAGAAGGCCCAGGAGCTGGCCGACCAGAACGCCGAGGTGGAACGCAAGAACCGCGAAATCGAGCAGGCTCGCCGCGCTCTGGAGGACAAGGCCGCTGAGCTTGCGCTCACCTCGAAGTACAAGTCGGAGTTCCTCGCCAACATGTCGCACGAGCTCCGTACACCACTGAATTCCATTCTCATTCTGGGGCAGCAGCTTGCAGACAACGGCGGCGGCAACCTCAGCCTGAAACAGGTGGACTTCGCCCGGAACATTCACTCGGCCGGTTCAGATCTGCTCAACCTCATCAACGACATTCTCGACCTCTCCAAGATCGAGTCAGGCACGGTGTCGGTGGAGGCGGAGGAAATCACCTTTGCCACGCTCAGAGACTCGGTGGAGCGCAATTTTCGCCACATTGCCGAGAACAAGAACCTGCCCTTCAAGACAGAGTTTGCCTCCTCTCTGCCGCGGCACTTCACGACGGACCCCAAAAGGCTACAGCAGATCATCAAGAACCTGCTCTCAAATGCGTTCAAGTTCACTTCACAGGGGAGCGTCAGCATGACTGTGACCCTGGCCACTGATGGCTGGAGTTCCGACCACCCGGTGCTCAGTCGCGCTTCCAGCGTGTTGAAGCTGGCGATCAAAGACACGGGCATCGGCATCGTGCCAGAGAAACAGCGTCTCATTTTCGAAGCCTTCCAGCAGGCTGATGCGGGCACCTCCCGCAAATATGGCGGTACAGGTCTGGGGCTGGCCATCTCTCGTGAGCTGGCCACCCTGCTCGGCGGTGAAATCCGCCTCGCCAGCGTCGCGGGCGAGGGGAGCACCTTCACCCTGTTCCTGCCCCTGCACTACACTGGACCAGCTGCGCAGAATCCTGCCACTGCTGCAGAGCGTGAGTCCCGCCGGGTCCCCGGCCCGCTAAGTATTTCCTCACTCCGCGGACCGGATGAAGATCAGATTGTGGACGATCGGGATCTTGTCCTGCTGGGGGATAACGTGCTGTTGATCGTGGAAGACGACCTGCACTATGCCCGGGTCCTGCTGGGCCTCGCCCGGGATCGCGGGTTCAAGGGGCTCGTGGCCACACGTGGGCAGGAGGCCCTTGCGCTTGCCCGCCAGTTCCAGGTCACGGCCATCACTCTGGACATCTTCCTCCCGGACATGCTCGGCTGGACTGTGCTCAACAATCTGAAGCTGGATTCCTCCACCCGGCACATCCCCGTGCAGATTATCTCCCTGGATGAGGAGCGGCGCCATGGGCTCGCTCACGGAGCCTTCTCCTACATGGTCAAGCCGGCCACTACGGATGACATCGAGCATGCATTCGACCGCATCAAGACCTTCTCCCAACCGCGAGTCAAGCGCCTCCTCGTGGTGGAGGACAATGACATTGAGCGCGAGAGCATCGTCGAACTCCTGGGCGGGCCGGACATTCAGATCACCACTGTGGACAGCGGTCGTGAGGCCCTGCGCCTCTTGCTGGATCAGCACTTCGACTGTGCCGTGCTCGACCTCCGGCTGCCGGACATCAGTGGATTTGAGCTGCTGGAGACGATTCAGAAGGAGGCCATTCTGCAAGAGGTGCCCATCGTGGTGTATACGGGCAAGGACCTCTCCACCGAGGAGGAACGCCAGTTGCGTGCTGTGGCCAAGAGCGTGGTGCTGAAAGACGTCCAGTCCCCTGAGCGGTTGCTGGATGAAACCTCCCTCTTCCTGCACCGGGTTATCAGCGATCTGCCGGAGTCCAAGCAGAAGATGATCGACAGCCTCCACCAATCCAACGAGTCGCTGCATGGCCGCAAGGTCCTCGTCGTCGACGATGATGCTCGTAATATCTTTGCCCTGTCCATTCTCCTGGAAAATCACGACATGGAGGTTCTCAGCGTGACGAATGGCCGCCAGGCGATTAGAGTCATCGAAGAAACCCCTGATCTGTCGATGGTTTTGATGGACATCATGATGCCTGAAATGGATGGTTACCAGACCATGCGAGAGATTCGCAAAGACCCCGCGTTCCGCTCTCTGCCGATGATCGCACTCACTGCCAAGGCAATGAAAGGGGACCGTGAAAAATGTCTCGAAGCCGGTGCCAGCGATTACATCGCCAAGCCGGTGAATACTGAGCAACTTCTTTCCCTTCTTCGGGTTTGGCTGCATCGTTGAATCTTGGCCATGGGAGATGCGATCAACATCCTGCTGGTGGATGACGACGAGAGAAATCTCGTCGTGCTGGAGACTATTCTCAATTCACCAGACTATCACTTGATCAAGGCATCCACCGCAGACCAGGCTCTGCTGGCTCTGATGGACCACGATTGCGCCGCCATTGTCATGGATGTGAAGATGCCAGACATGAGCGGCATCGAGCTGGCCCAGCTCATCAAGCGGCGGCGGAAGACGCAGCACATCCCCATCCTGTTCCTTTCCGCGCACTATTACGAGGAGGAGCACGTCGTCCTGGGCTACGGTGTCGGGGCGGTGGACTACATCACCAAGCCGGTCAATCCCGCCATCCTCCGGTCCAAGATCAGCGTCTTCGTGGAGCTGTTCCGCAAGACGTCGGAGCTGGCCCGGCTGAACCAGGCCATGGAGGCCACCAATCAAGAACTCGCCATCAAGAATGCGGAGCTGGAGCGCAGCGCGGAGGATCGGGCCCAACGCATCCGTGCCGAGGCCGCCCGTGCTGAGGCTGAGGCTGCCAACCAGGCGAAGGACCGCTTTCTGGCGATGTTGTCTCATGAACTGCGCACTCCTCTTTCCCCGGTCATCCATGCCGTCTCTCTGATCGAGGAGGAAGTGGCGCCCACGCCGGTCCTGAGTGAACTCCTCGACACCATCCGGCGCAACGTGCAACTGGAGGCCCGCCTCATCGATGACCTCCTGGATCTCGCGCGCATCCGCAATGGCAAGCTGCAGTTGCATCCGGAGAACGTCGACGTCCACAATCTTGTCCGCCGTGCTCTGGAAGTTTGCGCGCCCGAAGCCGGGGCTCGCGACATTGAAGTGCGCCTGGACTTGCAAGCCAGCCGTCCGGAGATGGTGGGAGACGGCCCCCGCATCCAGCAGATCATTTACAATCTTCTGGGCAATGCCATCAAGTACACTGGGGCCGGTGGCCATGTGCGACTGATCACGCGCGATGATCCCCATACCCGGCGGCTCCAGGTTCGCGTCGAGGATTCTGGCATTGGAATTGCGCCGGAGAAGATCGGCAAGATCTTTGACGCCTTTGAGCAAGTTCACGGAGATCGCTCTACCGGGCTGGGCCTGGGTTTAGCCATCTGCCGCGTACTGGCGGAGCTCCACGGCGGCACCATTGTGGCGGAGAGCCGTGGTCCAGGGCAGGGGAGTGCCTTTACCGTCTCTCTTCCCGCCAGGGATCATGTCACGGCCCCGATTCTGCCCGAGTCTCAACCTGTCAAAGGCGGCTCCATTCCGCTCCGTCTGCTACTGGTGGAAGATCATCTGGACACGGCCAACAATCTCAAACGACTCCTCATTCGCCGTGGGTATGAGGTAAGTCTTGCCACCACCGTGGCCAGTGCTGCCAGTGCCATGCGCGAGGGCACCTTCGATGTGCTCATCAGCGATATCGGCCTTCCCGACGGCCAGGGTCTGGAACTCATGGAGCCGTTCATTGAAGTCGCCGGTCCTCGGACGGTGGCTGGCATCGCCCTCAGCGGCTTCGGCATGGCCGAGGATGTGGAGCGCAGCCACGGCGTCGGATTCTCCTACCACCTCACCAAGCCAGTGGACATCAGCGAACTCGAGCGGTGCCTCGCCGCGCTCGCCCCAAGGCTCAGTGCTACCTCCGCTGCTTCGATTGCAAGGTAGCCCCCCACGTTGACTGCCTGGCAGTGTGGAAGAGCCGTCTCAGTTCTAGGTTCGCAAACCACAAGAACCTCCTAAAACCCCAACGCCCCCAACACCTGGCGAAGCAGTCGCTGTGGAGTGCGGCGAGAATCGCCGCTTTGAGAGCCCCGATAACAATCTCTAG
>JBGGMQ010000323.1:0-5326 GCA_041287975.1 Verrucomicrobium sp.
TCTGTACCAGGTCATGCGGCAGCCGACGCACAAAGCCCACGGTGTCCGTCAGCAGCAACTGCTGGCCGTCCGGCAGTTCCATGCGACGCGTGCTCGTGTCCAGCGTGGCAAACAGTTTGTCCTCCGCCAGGACTTCGCTCGCGGTGAGCGCGTTCAGCAGAGAGGATTTGCCCGCGTTGGTATAGCCCACGATGGCTCCATGCGCCATCGGCACGCGGCTGCGTTCCTTGCGCTGGGTGTCACGCTGCTTGCGCACTTCAATCAGTTCCGCCTTGAGCTTGTCGATGCGCTTGTTGGCGAGTCGACGGTCAATTTCGAGCTGGAGTTCACCTTCACCACGGGCAGAGCCGCCCGCGCCACCGCCGCCCGCACCACGCTGACGGTCAAGGTGGGCCCACATGCGGGTCAGACGGGGCATGGAATATTCCATGCGTGCCAGCGCCACTTGCAGTCGTGCTTCCCGGGTCCGGGCTCGCAGGTTGAAGATGTCCAGAATGACCTCCTGGCGGTCGATGACGCAGAGGCCGGACTCCTCTTCCCAGGCGCGCTGCTGGGCTGGGGAGAGTTCGTTGTCGAAGATGATGCTGTCGCAGCCCAGTTCCTTGGCGTGAGCCATAAGCTCAGCAGCCTTGCCGCTACCAGTTAAGTGCCGTGGGGAGATTTCCCGCACATGCACGGCCATGGCGTCGCCAATGCCGATGCCCAGTGTTTCCACCAGTTCCTTGAGTTCCTGCAGCAGGTCTTTGGCTTCGTCCGCCTCTTCACGGCGGAAATAAACACTGATCAAAAGGGCGCTCTCAACCAAATTGGGCTTTTCGCGGATATCAAACATGGAGACAGGGGTGGCGGGCAGAGGATGAACCGGTAACGAGCAAGATGCCACAATCGGCGGCACAAGCAAGACAGGCGGGGAGGGGGAAGGGGAGGGAACACGCCTGGAGCGGTTCCGGGATGTGATTTGACACGGAGGGGTAGAGGAGGAAGATCTCGGCATTCTGTGCAGGAATGAAAGCATGCGCGCCGTCACCCCATTGGTTCTGAGAAGTAAATGAGCATCCTATTGAGCAGCGCCGCCTCAGTTTCCCAAGCGGTGACCTGGAGCAGTGTGCTGGACGTTTCGGCGCTGTTGCTTCGACTCATCGCAGGAGCATTGATTCTCATGCGCTGGCGCTGGGCCGGAGTGGGAATGGTGGTCTTTGTCTTTCAATTCTACATGCCTGCGGCATCGATTTTCTGGCTGGACGCCCTGGCTCCAGTAGCTGGAGAAAAGGCGCTGGATCGCTGGCAACTTGTGACGGAGATCACCCGGGTGATTGCGGTCGTAGCTTTGCTGATCAGTTTACGTCAGATCAAGCGCCAAAGTGACTTGAATCCGGTCGCGAACTCCAAGATTGTCCCCAGGCGTCGAACCAGAGCCAGGAAGCGGCCTGCAAAAACCACGACGGCGAGAGATTGACGCCTTTTTGAAGGGGAGATGACCTGCCCAAGCGTGTTGGGCGGGGAAATCAGCGTTGCCGTCTTTGGCAAGGTCCCGTTAGCGGGAGTGTGTGAAGTACATCGAGTGAATCGGTAAGAGATTCCCGGGAATTCACCTCAACTTGTGTGGTGAAATTCCCTGCAATCCATCAAATCTGGTCGGGCTGGCGAGATTCGAACTCACGACCTCTTGCACCCCATGCAAGCGTTCTACCAGGCTGAACTACAGCCCGCTACAGATTTGATTGGGATTGGCGGGACGGCAGTGTGGCGCGAGTCGAAAAGATTTCAAGTGCCAGATGCATATTTTCCTAAACTATTCTTTCCGCCCCAGAGATTGCGGACGCATTTGGCTGACATTTTGCCTGCACTGACCTCCTCAATTTGCGCCGCCCCAAGTTTTTAGCGTCGCAACCAGTTCGAGTACAACATGAGGCCATAATCTCACGAAAAGCATCTTGCGCCCCGCACGATGCGAACCATCTTCCGCCCTTCCCCTCATGTCCCAGAATGTCAAAGCCAAAGTGAAGGTCGCAGTCGTTGGTGCCAGTGGTTATTCCGGCAGGGAATTGCTGCGCCTGCTTCTGCTGCACCCCCATGCCGAGCTGACGGCAGTCACCTCCCGTGCCTTGGCCGGGAAGCCCCTGACTTCTGAGTTTCCCCGCTTCCGCGGTATTGCCCAGGCGGACGCCATGACTTTCATGGCTCCCGACATCGCTGCCATTGCCGCCACCGGGGCCGAGGTTGCTTTTCTGGCTCTGCCTCACGGGGTGGCCCATCAGTTCGCCGTGGCCTTGCTTCAGGCAGGTCTGCGAGTCATCGATCTCAGCGCCGACTTCCGGCTCCGCAGTGCCGAGGTGTACGCGGAACACTACGGTCACGCCCACCCGTCTCCACAGCTTTTGAAGGAGGCGGTCTACGCATTGCCTGAACTTCGCGCCGCCGAGATCCGGGACGCACGGCTCATCGCCTGCCCCGGCTGCTATCCCACCAGTGTGCTGGTGCCTCTCCTTCCCTTGCTCAAAGCAGGGCTTCTCGACGAGTCGCCCATCGCCGTCTCCAGCATGAGCGGCGTCAGTGGTGCCGGTCGCGAAGCCAAGACCGCTTTCCTTTTCTGCGAGTGCAATGAAAGCGTCCGCAGCTACGGCATCCCCCGGCACCGCCATGTCAGTGAGATCGGGCAGGAGCTCGACATCGCCGCTGGCCGCCCGGTGAAGTTCACTTTCGTACCTCACCTCATTCCGGTGAACCAGGGCATCTGCACCACCATTTTCACCGGCCTGCGCTCTGGCGCGACGCTGGAAGATGTCGAGCGTGCCTATGCCGTGGCCTATGGGGACCGTCCGTTTGTGCGGCTCCTTGGTCGCAATCAAAGCCCCGACACGAAAAATGTCACGGGCACCAATTTCATCGACGTCGGCTGGGCCTATGACGAAGGCGCAGACCGGCTTCTCCTGCTCAGCGCTGAGGACAACCTTGTCAAAGGTGCCTCCGGACAGGCTGTGCAAAACTTCAACGTGGCATATGGCTTCGCCGAAACGGCGGGGCTGTTGGTGGTGTGATTCAGTTCCGTACTTCCTTCCCCCAGGAATCCTCTTCAATCAGGCAATCGTGAAAACAGTTCTCCCAGGCAGACAACTCCCGCGACGACAGGGCTTCCCCCTGTTCGCCCACTGCCCTGTTTCTTTTGCCGCTGCATCGACCCCCAACCTCCCCGTCCTTCATGACCCCTTCAGACACTGCTTCTGACTTCGTTTTCAAAGAAATCTCCGGCGGCGTGACCGCGCCGAAAGGCTTCCGCGCGGGTGCCATTTCCTGCGGGATCAAGAACCCTACCGCCACGCGCCTGGACCTGACGCTCATCGCGTCGGATCTCCCCACCGCCACAGAGGCCTGCTTCACCACCAGCCGTGTGAAGGCGGGATGTGTGCGTGTTTCCCAGCAGCATGTGAAAGTGGGCGATGTTCGCGCCATCATCGCCAACAGCGGCAATGCCAACGCCTGCACTGGTCCTCAAGGCATCCGCGATGCCAAGGCCATGACCAAGGCCGTCGGTGAAAAGCTTGGCGTGAAAATGCGCCAGGTGCTCGTGTGCTCCACGGGCATTATCGGCATGCCAATGCCCATTGAACGCATCGTGCCCAGGGTGGGGGATCTCGTTGAATCCTTGCACCCCAAGGGCTCGGACAAGGCCGCCCAGGCCATCATGACCAGCGATACCAAGCCCAAGACCATCGCCATTGAGGTGGAATGCGAAGGCCAGACCTTCCGCGTGGGTGGCATCGCCAAGGGCGCAGGCATGATCTGCCCCAACATGGCCACCATGCTGGCCTTCATCACCACCGATGCCAAAGTGGAGCAATCTGAACTGAAGCGTGCCACCCAGGCCGCGGTGGAGCAGACTTTCAACCGCATCACGATCGATGGCGACACCAGCACGAATGACACCGTCATCGTGATGAGCAACGGCGCCAGTGACGCACCCCTCATCAAGAGCAAGTCCGCCTGCACCGAAATCTTCCGTGCCGCCCTCCGGCATGTGATGATGCAGCTTGCCAAGATGATCGTCAGTGATGGCGAACGCGTCACCAAGTTCGTGGAAATCCGCGTGCAGGGTGCCCGCACCTATCAGGACGCCAAGGCTGTTGCCGAAACAGTGGCCAAATCCCTGCTGGTGAAATGCTCCTGGCACGGCGGCGATCCCAACTGGGGCCGTGTCATGCATGCCGTCGGTTATGCCAAGGCCCGTATCCGTGAGGAGCTCGTAGACATCTACTTTGGCGGCCTCTGCGCCACCAAGGGCGGTCTCGCCACGAACACCCCCGTGAAGGAACTGGAGAAAGTCACCGCGAAACCCAAGTTCACCGTGACCATCGACCTCAACCTCGGGGACGCCTCCTACAACGTCTTCACGACGGACCTCAGCGCGGAGTACGTGGACTTCAACAGCAGCGAATACTCCGCCGCCATCCACGCCAAGCGACAAACCGGCCTCGCCTGATTCAGCGTCCATCCCGCTGCACCAGGCGTCTCATTCCCTTTGGGTTTCTCCATTGGGTGCCATCGGCGTTTCCTTGACCCCTATCCCTCCTCCCTTTTTTCTCTCTCAATGAGCCCGCTTCTCGATCCTATTCAAAAAGCCGACGTTCTCCTCGAAGCCCTGCCTTACATCCAGAGCTTCCGCGGCCAGACCTTCCTCATCAAGGTGGGCGGCAGCGCCATGGAGGAGCAGTCCCTCGTGGACAGCCTGCTTCGTGACATCGTCTTCCTGGAAGCGGTGGGGATCAATCCCGTGCTCGTGCACGGTGGTGGCAAGGCCATCAACAAGGCCATGAAAGACGCCGGCCTCGAGGCCCGCTTTGTGGGAGGCCTGCGTGTCACCGATGACGCCACCATCACCATCGTGGAGGAAACGCTCGCCCGTGTCATCAATCCGGATCTCGTCGAGCGCATCAAGACTCTCGGCGGGAAAGCCATCGGCCTTGCTGGCACCACGGTGTTCCGCGGTCAACGCATGCTCGGCAAAGACCCCGCCACGGGCGAATCGGTCGACATTGGCTTCGTGGGTGAAGTCGTCGAGTGCGATACCTCCATTGTGGATCTCGCCGTGGCCGGAGAAGTCGTCCCCGTCGTCTCTCCCGTAGCCCGTGAGATTGGCTCCCGCGCCACCCTCAACGTGAATGCCGACATCGCCGCCTGCGCCCTGGCCAAGAAACTCAAGGCAACCAAGCTCATCTTCCTTAGCGATGTGCTGGGCGTCATGCGTGACCCCAAAGACAACAGCACCCTCATTCCTTCCTTGAACCCTGCCGGCATCGACAAGCTCAAGAGCGAAGGCGTCATCTCCGGC
>JBGGMQ010000324.1:0-2531 GCA_041287975.1 Verrucomicrobium sp.
CGGGGGTGCCGGAGGATGTCCTCATTGACTCTGGGGCACGCACGAGCGCCCGTTCCGTCTATCTGCCCATTGCCCGTGACATGCTGCCGGATGCTCTCACGGTGTTCGACTTCGCGGAGCCGGGCTTCGTGAGTGGCAGTCGGGACGCGACGAACGTACCTTCGCAGGCGCTTTACCTGCTGAATTCGCCCTTCATCGCGACAGCGGCACTGAAACTCGCCGAGCGAGTGACCGCGACCTATCCTTCCAGATCAGAGGGTGATGCGGCTTCCATCCTCGCGCAACGCGTCCAGCTCGCCTACGGCCTTGCTTTCTCTCGTGCCCCTAGCGAACCGGAGCGGCAGGAGGCCTATAACTTCTTCTCAAAGTTTCCTAGTCCCAGCCCCCCGCTCGGCACGGAAAGCCGCACGGTTTCGCTCAATAAAATTGATCCGTCGACTGCTGCCTGGACGTCTTTTTGCCGGGCGCTCTTCGCATGTGCCGAGTTCCGCTACCTGAACTAACCGACCTACTTTTACCGTTATGAATGCAAATGTTTCTCCCGATCCACAGTCTCCGTTTTTCTCCCGCCGCGAGATGTTGCAAACCCTCTCCAGTGGCTTCGGATACCTGGCCTTCGCAGGGTTGGCCGGAAGCGATGCCGCGGCGGCCAGCCAGGTACGGCAGGGACCACTCTCACCGAAAGCATCCCACTTCCCTGCGAGGGCGAAGCGTGTCATCTTCCTTTGCATGCGGGGTGGTCCCTCGCATGTGGATACGTTTGACTACAAGCCGCAACTGAACGCTGACAGCGGCGCGCCTGGGATACGCACGGGCACCAAGCTGCTCGGTTCAAAGTGGAAATTTTCACAGCACGGGCAGAGCGGACTGTGGATCTCCGAACTATTTCCCAACGTGGCGAAGCATGCGGACGAACTCTGTCTCTTGCGCTCACTGCAGACTGACCTGCCCGCCCATCCCCAGGCCTTCCTGCAAATGCACACGGGTTCTTTCCAGTTTGTCCGACCCTCGCTGGGGGCATGGACGCTCTATGGCCTCGGCAGTGAGAATGAGAATCTCCCCGGCTTCGTCACCCTGACGCCTCCGGCCCCTTCTGGCGGTGCCCAAAACTACGGCTCCTCATTTCTCCCAGCGATTTATCAGGGGACGCGCATCGGCTCAGACAACCGCCCCATCGCTGGCGCGGAAATCCGGAACCTTCATTCGCCCCTCGATAGCGGAGTGCAGCGCGCGGAGCTGGACTTGGTGCAAGCCCTTAACCGGGAGACATTGCGGCGGGACCGCTTCAATCCCGATGTCGAAGGTGTGATCGAGAGCTACGAGCTCGCCTTCCGCATGCAAAAAGAAATGCCGCAAGTGATGGACCTCTCCGGTGAGAGCGAGGCAACGAAAAGACTCTATGGCCTGGAAGAAACGGCAACTGCCGACTTCGGCCGCAAGTGCCTGCTGGCACGCCGTTTCGTGGAAGCCGGAGTGCGGTTCGTCGAAGTCTCCCACGGTGATTGGGACCAGCATTTCAATCTCACGAGCGCGCTTTCAGGCAACTGCCGCTCCGTCGATCAACCGATCTCTGCATTGCTTACGGACCTGAAGGAGCGAGGTCTGCTCAAGGACACGCTGGTAATCTGGGGAGGTGAGTTCGGCCGCACTCCGCACGCCCAAGGAGGGGATGGGCGCGATCACAACAATAAAGCCTTCACCATGTGGATGGCGGGCGGCGGTGTGAAAGGAGGCTTCGCCCATGGTGTCACCGACGACTACGGTTACGAAGCCATTGAAGACAAGGTGCACGTTCATGACCTCCACGCGACCATTCTGTACCTGCTGGGTCTTGACCATGAGCGTCTGACCTATCGCTATGCGGGACGTGACTTCCGACTCACCGACGTACATGGGAGCGTGGTAAAAAACATTCTCACATGATCACTCGCTCCTGATCCTTGTTTTTTCGGTCCCGTAGTAGAGTCGCGCTCTTTCTTTTTGTTTGGAGAGGTCCTTGAGCCTGCCCACATGAATGGGACGGTTTCACGGATCTTTGCTATTGCGAGGTCGGGCAAATGACTATTACAGTGGCATAGGAGGAAATCGTTTTTGGGTTTCCCTGTCGCAGATGCCCATGAAATCGCTCCCAAGACTCGCCACATCCCTCCTTTGTGCCCTGGTTTGCGTTGGGTTCTTGATGACACAGTCCACCGCACTGGCGCAACAAAAGGCACCACCGCCTGCGGACTTGAAAGCGGCTGTTTCCGCAGCGCCCTGGACTTGGAAGCTTGGAAATCGCTCTGTGGGTATCGTCACTTTTAAACCAGGTAGTGTGGCGACCTATCGCAACAGAGGCGACCGGCTTGAATGGGCCATGACTTGGTCGATCTCCGGCGAGAACGACATCAAACTGGTTCACCAGTCCGGCAAATCCACTATTCTGCATTTTAACCCCCAGCGTACAGAATACGAGGGAGCCGACTTTGAGGGAAAGGTCCTCACAGGGAAGATTTCAAAGCTTTGACGGCGGGAATTGGCTGATCTGCCTG
>JBGGMQ010000325.1:0-3340 GCA_041287975.1 Verrucomicrobium sp.
TTTTACCCCAGCCCTCTCCCGCTACGGTGCTGGCCCCTTTTCCTGAGGTGTCTGCCAAACAAATAAAAGACCCCTTCCGTTCGGGGAAGGGGTCTTCAGAAGTTTCGGCTCAGATCTCAGAGATAGAGCGAAAAGAGGCGGGCGGCATTAGTTGTTCGTGGCCACCAGGGTACCTGCACCAGGCACTGGGGGCGTCCAGGAATCCACGATCTGCACCGTTGTACCTTTGGGAGCGCGGTCAAAGATGAAGTGGGCGCTTTCCAACGGCATGCGGATGCAACCGTGGGAGGCGGGGTAGCCAGGAAGCTCACCTTCATGCATGCCGATTGGCATCTCACCGATGCGCATCCAGCCGGGAAGGGGGCATTTGTAGATGGTGGACATCTTCCCTTTGCGGACTTTTTCCGTGATCGTGAAGGTGCCGCGAGGAGTCATGCGGGAGCCGCGACCGGTCGAGATCGGTGTCTCAAAGGCGATCTGGCCGTCTTTGACCAAAAAGGCTCTCTGCGCACCGATGTTCACGATCACGCGCAGGTCGGAATGTTCACGATCCAGCACGTCACGGTAGTAGCGCGGCCCGTCCTGCACCAGCTTTTGAGTTTTGACTTCCAGCTTCTCACCGGGGCGGGTGTCCCTGTTGAAGAAGGACGTGTACTTGCCACCGGCGGCGGGGCGGCCCACGCTCACCGCGTCCTCAGCTTTGGCGGAGGTCCCTGCGAACACCAGGGCCAGCATCGCGGCACTCAGTATCGCTTCTTTCAATCCGCGGCCTTCTACTTCGGCGGCATCCAGCAGGATGAAGTGGTTCTGCCCCACGCTCGAGCCATCGTGCCAGGACTGACCGGGCAGCGTCTGGCGGACCTCAGTCATGGCCCGGCTTTCGGCCAGCCAGATGCCCAGGAAGGAGGTCTTCACGGCTTTCGTCTCCGCGTCAGTGCTGATGGTGAGCAGTGGCACGGCTTCACCGGCGAAGCCAAGGGCGGCAATGCTCGCCATTTCGCGAACGGCTTCGGTAAAGACGCGTGCCAGTTCTTCAGGCGTGCCGAGGAAGTGCTCGTGATGCAGCGCCTCACTCACCTCTTGCAGCACACCGGCCCAGTCGAAGTGGCTCATCGCAGGGCGTACATCCATGTGGGGCTCGCCCGACTCCTCGTCGCTGGAGATATTGATCAGCTGGAGGGCGCTCTCTTCGTGAAGCTCGCCGTCGAACTGAACGTCGGCGCTGTCCAGCAGAAAGCTGGCGGCGCGAGGGGCGGCGAAGCCTTTGAAGACTCTGAACAGCTCCCCGGCGGAAACCGCGGATCCCTCAAAGTTGGCGAGGGTCAGGTCCTCACCTTCACCCGGCAACAGGGAGGCCGGCACAAGGATGGACAGGGAGGTGGTGGATTCAACAACGGCGGACATATCGGGCTGGGTTAGATGATTTGTGGCAACAGCGCGTAGAGCGGGTCAGTTTCTTTGCCCTTACGCACTGTTGCTCCATTCATGTCAATCGGAAAGATTCTGTGACAGGGCTGTTGGCAGCTGTAACCTTTTCTTTGCGGGCAGGCCACTGGCAATCTGGTGCAGCAGCCCTTTTGCCTGGAGAGGGGACAGGTGGGGAAAGATGGACAGCATGCGCGCCATCAGTGCCGCGGCCCGTGGCGCGGCGAAGCTGCTGCCGCTCGCGTCCCGACGAATGCCGCCCTTCCACGGCACATTCACATTCACGCCAAGCGCAGCGAATTCCACCAGCGTGCCCGGCTGATTGCGGAACAGGCACTCCCTCTCTGGTGTCGCGAGCATGTTTACTGTGATCACCGAGCTGAAATCGCCCGGCCACTCGGACTTGCGGAAGTCCTCGTTGTTGCACGCCGCCACCACGTGAGAGCCGCTCAGATACGCCCGATCCACCCAGGATTTGAACATCAGCACCTGAGCCTTCAGTCGTGCACCAAAGCTGCAGTTGATGATGTGGTAGCCCCTCTCAATGGCCAGTTGCGCGCCAAAGCAGATCATCTCACTCTGGGACTGGTTGCGTAGATCGAGTACACGGAAACTACCGATCTCGGCCTCCGGTGCGATCTCGTGCAGGATGCCTGCCACCGCTGTCCCGTGGCCAAAGACATCGCCTCCATCATTCGGTACGGCTTCCAGGCGGCCGTCTTCTTCGATGATCGTCAGATCATCTGCTACGCGTACTCCGCCAAGGTCTGGGTGGGACCACTCCACACCGGAGTCCAGCACCGCGATGCGAATGCCGTGCCCACGTCCACGGCTCATGGCAGCGGCCGCTTGTTCTGGTGTGATCCAGGAACCCACAATGTGCGTTCCTAGCTCTCGTCCACGCCAATCGCAGCGCAGAGCAGTTTGTGATCCAGCAGTCGTCCCAGCAACCTTGTCAGGAGCGTGACTTCTTCCATGGAATCCAGCTCAAACGGCGGCGGATCGGCAGCGTCCGGTCCCGTCTTGGTGCGGTAACACGCGATGATCCCGCGCATCTGGCCGGAGATGAAAAAAGGTGCCAGAATCCGGCTGCACACCATCATGCCCAGCACTTCGTCCAGCTTGCTCGCGGCAGAGGGGTTGGTGCTCAGATTGTTTTCGCAGAAAGGCTGCTGCGTCGCCAGCACCATGCCCGCCATGCCGCTGTCCACTGGCATGCGGAAGTTTACCAGTCGACTGGATGCTGCCCCCACTTGGTAGGCACATAGCAGGTTGCGTTGGGAGCTGTCCAGCAGCCAGATCACGCCCTCATGCGCTCCCGCATCGCGGAAGCAGTCGTGGATCAGCCGGGTCATCAGTGGATCCAGGAACTCCTGCAAATTCGCAGCGCGAATCAGCGTCGCAAACTGTGTGACCCGCTCCTCAATAGCCGGGACAAGCGGCGCGACTCGCGGCTCCGGCAGCCAGCGCATGGTCGTCGTGGTGGAGAAATCGCCGTAGGCGGAGGACATGATCCCAATGTACTGCGCTCCCGCCCGAACGTAAAGCAGGCAATCGCATGCCTCAAAAAGCGGCGGCTTACTTTAGACTGACCAACGTTTGGGTCCGTCGCCAAGGAATGATCGGCTTTTCGTCGGGCCTGCGACCAGTGTGGAAGAGCCGTCTCGGCTCTAGGTTCAAGCGCCTGTAGATTGCCAAATCCCGCTTTTCTCGTAACGGAGATCAAACCCTTGGCAGCACTACTATTGGGTGGCACGGGTGGCACCCATGGAACCCAGATCAGTATTCGAAGCTCTTCCCCGAAGGGGATAGTGCTTCAAGCCCAAGGTTGGACGAGCTTCCAGCGAGTCTACCTTGGGTAGGCAAACAAATGGCTCTACTCCGAAGGAGTTGTTGCGGTCTTTCGGCGCGGCAC
>JBGGMQ010000326.1:0-4537 GCA_041287975.1 Verrucomicrobium sp.
TCACTCTCAAGACAGCAGTGCTGGTAATCACTCACTCAGCACTACAGTTATTTTAGAGTGCCTCTGACGAGCGTTGTTCAAAGATTCGAAGAATTCTTGGGTGAGGTCTAGAAATCCAATTCTTTGGCGTCGATCACACCCCTGAATTCGTCGACGGAAAACGCCCATTCAGGGAATTCTTTTCGCTTTGCGGTCAGAGCCATTTGGCCGCCAGGCAGAGGTTTAAATTCGAACTCCAGATCGACTGCCATATCGAACTCCCCCAACTCGGTCAGTTCTCTGCGCCACGAATCGCAGCGTAACTCCACCCGGCCTGCCGAGTCCCATCTGTTGTCGTGTTTGTAGACGATTTCGAGCACCTTCCCCGATTGGAACTGAATCGAGTCAATCACATCGACTCTCCCTGCCTGCCAGCACCCTCGATACAACAACGTGGCACATGCGACCGAGGCCGCCATCATGAGTGCCAAGCTGAGTCGCGTCTTCCACGTCATGCAGTTCGTGGACTGTGAGTTGCTGGCATGGGTTGAAAAAATGTTGCCCTCCGCCCCCTTAAAAAGAGTTGGGCTGGACGAACTCCCATTCGTCCAGCCCTTGGCATCAACCTCAACACATTGCCCGCTTTCGCGGGCCGAATTGACAACAACTAATCACTCTCAAGACAGCAGCGCTGATTTTCTCTCATGCAACGCTACTGGAGGATTAGAGGGCTCTGGGGAGGCTGTTGTTCAAAGTATTGGAATTTCTTTTGCAGATTTTTGGAAACGAGTTCGAACGTCGCCTGACGACTCCCGCAGGATAAATCCCAGTGTCATCAGGAAATCGTATTTCGATGAGGGCTAGGACCCCATGGCATCAAAAGTTCATCGCGCAGGGTGGGGCTCCACAGATTCGCCAAGGCGTCGCGTTCGCAAAACGCTCCATTTTCACTTCTAGCTTTAGGTGACCAAAATGTGGCCATGTGTTGAAGCTGAGGGCCGAAGGTCCGGCGTGATACCAGCCGTGGGCATCGCCCACGGTTCTCGTGAAGAATCAGCTAGAGGGCTGTAGGCCCGATCTATTCAATGGCGACTGACGTGGGCGTCAGGGATGGATAAAACGGACTTTCAGCCCTCTATTCTTTAACTGCCGTGCACCAGGGCCTTCGACCCTGGCTGGTATGAGGCGGACCTTCGGCCCTCCTGATAAGGCGTGCGTCCACCCGCCAAGGAACTTGAGTCGAGTGGCGGTGGTGCGAGCTGGATCAATTTCCCTGACGGCTCCGGCAGGATAAATCCTGCGCTCCCAGTACAACCTCAAGGGAAGAAAGGAGCGTGCCGCTGATTGGGAGCGTTGCGAAGGGCGAACCTGAGACTTCGCCGGAAAGCGTAAAACACGCCACTGACCGCCTGCACTGCACGGGGGGGACACCCGAACTAGGGGGCTCTCCCTCCTAAAAAGAGTTGGGCTGGACGAACTCCCATTCGTCCAGCCCTGTGGCATCAACCTCAACACATATCCCGCTTTCGCGGGCTTGATTGACAACAACCAATCACTCTCAAGACAGCAGTGCTGGTAATCACTCACTCAGCACTACAGTTATTTTAGAGTCTCCCCCGGCAGGTGTGTTCAAAGCTTAGGAACTTTTTTTGAAAATTCTTTCACCCCTTGCCCCAGTCCTATTTTTTGGGCAGCCGATTGAGGGTGTAATAGCCCTCAGGATGAGTCAGTTGCACCCCTTTCTTGGAGAGCAACCCAGGAATATGGATCTCGTGAACATACCCTTCGCGAAGGCCTGAACACACGAGCCGCACGGTTTTCCCACCGGACTGCACCGTGGCTCGCGTGATGGTGACGGGCTTGGTCTCCACCTCGTCGCCGCCGTATTTCTGGTGGTAGAGGTAGGTGTAGCTCGTCATCGAGTAGGTGGCCGCCTTGGCCGCAAGCACCGGATCCACCTCGTCCGTGAATGTCAGCAGGAATCCATCGGGGCGGGCTTCCATCTTACCGATCTCAAACGGGGTCTCGCCCGTCCAGCGCAGCCGTTCCAGGCCAAAGGAGCGCGTTCCCTGGGAGTTCCAGCCTCGATTCGACTCTCCCACCAGCAGCGAGCCGTCTCTGAGGAAGCCCAAGCTCAGGGCAGCGCTTTGCAGACCATCCATGAAACGAAAGACGGCTCCCTGGTACTCCCCTTCCACCTTTTCCAGGAAGACACGATTCACTCCGGAAAGGACGAACTCGCCAACGAACATCTGGTCTTGGAAAGGGCCAAACTTGCCTCCGGTCATGTCGCAGACCAGGCCGGTGGGACTCTGTCCCGCCTTCACATAGGGGAACCAGACGGCAGGCAGGGCGAAGCCTTTCACCAGGCGGGAGGCCTCCACCACGGTGACCTCTTGCGGGAGCTTGCCGGGATCTACCACGGGAGACTCAGGGAGCACTGTATCAGGCAGGGCATCGGCATGGCCGAAGAAGGCCCCTTTCCGCAGATGCAGCAGCGGATTCGTGCTCCACCAGTTCCCTTGCTGGTCGGTGCAGAAGACATCCCCGGCCCGGTTGGTGGCGATGCCGCACGGCGAGCGCAGACCAGCGGCCATGGGTTTCAGCTCCCCCTGCGGGGTCACGCTCACGGCCCAGCCACGCCAGTGTTTCTCCAGAGTGCGATGGCCAGCCATCTTCACGGCAGGGCCCATGGATGCATTCAGGGTGATCCAGAAGTTGCCATCCTGCCCGAGGACGGGGCCATAGGCATACTCATGGTAGTTTCCACTGACCCCCCAGCCTTTGGCAACGGTGAGGTATTCATCGGCCACACCGTCCTTGTCGGTATCGCGGATCTGGGTCAACTCGGTACGCTGCACGGTGTAAAGCGCGCCCTCATGCCAGAGCAGGCCAAGCGGCTCGTGCAGACCGGAGGCAAACAAACGGTAGCCCACAGCCTTGGGGTCCGTGGGATCAGCTTCAGGATGCTCGAGGATCCAGATCTCCCCCTTGCGGACCGAGACCGCCAGCGAGCCGTCGGGCAGCAGGGCCAGACCGCTGGCCTCCAGCTTCACCCCCTCCGGCAGGACATACGGCGTGAGGGTATAACACGGCTGGCCGGTGGGCGTCTGTGCCACGGTCGCCTCCGGGGAAACTCCCAGACACAATCCGATCCCCAGCAGCGCGGGGTACCATCTTTTGAAAACGTTTCGCATGATCCTTGCCTCAGAATTGAATGGTCTCCTCGAACTCGGCACTCCCGTCTTTCCAGACGACGGGCTGCCGTTTTGCCCCCTGGGTGAGCCCCTGGAAGTACCAGCCCTCACCACTGCCAGTGATCTTGACCTTCCGGGTCAGGGCGGTGCCTTCTGCATTTGGGCGAATGGTGTCCTCGAACTTCAAGCCGCCTACCTCGTAAAGGAAGGTGGGGATGCCGTCCTTGCCTACGCGATAGCCGTGGAACCGGGCCCCCGCCCCTTCGCTGTTGGCCTCAGGCCAGGCATCGCCTTCGGAAGCCAGTTTCGCCACCGCCAGTCGGGCCGGGATCTCCGGACCGGGTGTGCCGAGCGGTTTCGCGGGAGTCATGGCCCGCTCCTCCCAGGTGGTCATGGCATCCACGAAGCGCCCTTTCCAGACGAGGGCCCAGTGCGCCTCCAGGCTGTTGAAGGCTGCATGAAGCCCTGTGGGACTCCCCACGGCAATGGCCTGCATGCCCGCGCCTTCCAGGAAGGTGCGGAAGACGACCGGTTTGCCATCCTTCTCGGGCTTGATCTCGTAGTCCCCAGTTTGCAGGAGGCCTTCGGGCAGACGTGACTGGTCGAGCTCCTTGAGATAAGTCCAGAGCTGCTCAATCTCCTGATCGGCCTTCTTGCGCCCCATGAAGAGCGGCGGCATGAGCGTGCCCGGCTGCGTCACCTGGGGATTGAGCAGGAGTTCTTTGAAATACTCCGGACGCAGACGCTCCACGGTGTGAGTGAGATTGATCACTGGCACGCCGAGGGACTTGCGGTCCTTCAGGCCATGGCAGGAGACGCAGCCCATGCCCCCCTTCCCCAAGCCGATGAGCCCGCGCCCGTTCTCCGAGCGGTGATGTTTCAGCAGGCCGCTCGTATCAATGGTCACCGGCTTCTCCAGCTTGCTGGTCTCCTTGAGGGCGGCGAGAGAGCCCTCGCAGTTGTCTTTGCCGAAGCGGGGCATGCGGGCCGTCATGTAGTTGCGCACACCGCCGCCGGAGCCCCAGAGCAGCCTGGCAAGCCATTCATCCGTGAGCTTGCGACCGGCGACGTCCAGCTTGGGAGGAAGACGACCGATTTCACCCAAAGAGTGGGCGGCAGGGTCGAACACGGTGAGGTATTGGGCCCGGGCCTCCTCCAGCCCCCCCGTGCCACGCCATTCGTGGCACGCATAGCAGTTCATCTTCATGAAGAAGCCGTCCAGCTTCTGCAGGGCCGTCTGAGGTGCGGGTGGACCGGCCTGGATCTTCTTGAGTGCGAGGAGCAACGCACGACGCTGCAGGTCATTCATGCCGTAGTCGGGCACTCCGGCCTTCTTGGCGGTGGAGAGACATCCAGCCGTC
>JBGGMQ010000327.1:0-10142 GCA_041287975.1 Verrucomicrobium sp.
CCATCGGGGCCTGAGGATCCACGGGCGCCGGAGCGGGAGCGACAACGGGGGGGGGCACATCAACCGGAATGGGCGCAGGAGCAGGCGTTGGCGGCCTGGCCGCCGGAGGCAACGGCTGAATGGTCTCGAACTCAGGGGGGCGCAGATTGGGTGGCGCGTCACCAGGTACAGGAGCCGCACCCTCAGCAGCCTGAAAGGCAGGCGGAAGAAGGAGATTGACTGCCACTGAATTACGCCCGGGAAAGCCATCCCCCGGCTGCTGCGCAAAAAGAGGCAGCATCGAAATCCCCGCCACCACCAGCCCAGCGGCCAAAGGGGAAATTCGTCGAGCAGAAAATGGTCGCTGTTTTGACATAAATCGATCAATCCTGAAGCCTCTTCCTAAAGAACCCAAACCTTTCGAACGCAGAAAAGTCTGCCGCGAATAAGCAATAGAACAAATAAATGTAAAGACCCACTAATGGAAGAAACAAAATAATCGCAGACCAAATGAGCTTCACCACGCCGCTGCTGGCCCGCCCCCAAATGCTAAGGAGGCTCATGCAAACCAAACCCAGCCATGCGAAGACGATCGCCCAGTAGACCGAGTCGATCATATTGTGAACTTTCAGCTGCAAAAAATTGATGGCGGCTTCTTTCATAGGGGAAAACACAGCACCATTGCCTACTCAGAAAAATAATCAACAATGCCTTGATAAAAAGCAATTTCCAAGCCATTTACAAGGAGAAGTTTGGTCGACAATGTGTATTTTTCACCGTCCGGCCCGATTTTTAATCATCTTGAGAGTGCTCTGGCAATACACCCATCCGCCCTGCCCCAACGCCATGAACTTCATCACCCTGCCGAGATTTGTTTTCGCCGTTGCCCTGCTCCTTAGCCTGCTTGGCACCGGATGCGTGGCCCGGTCGGACTACAAGTACCCGTACTTTGGCGGTGGCGCGGACAGTCATGTGGCACCCCGAGGGTCTGGCGTCAGCCGCGGTATATAAGAGAGCAGGGAGCGCATTCGCGATATCTCTTTCGCTGCCAAAGTTTTGTTGCGCCTCTCCGATGGTGAGTAGAAGATCATTGCTTGTCCTCATTCAAGTATGCCCGCCGAATTGCCCTCCTCCTGCGCTCCTCACCCATTGGTCATGAGGCATTCGCGACGCAAATCAGGATTCACACTTCTTGAAACACTAGTCGCACTGGTCCTCTTGGTGATCCTGACGATGATGGTCGTTGCCGTTTATCGGTATCACCTGATTTCCAACAGCGGCACGCCGACTACGGAAAGCGAAGAAACGCGTCCTGCTCGTTCGGGTCCAGCCGGAGTCTCCCCGCGAACTTCAAACCCTGGGGACGACTCTCAGCGCAAGTTTAGCGAATAGCCGCTGGCGCAAAATTGAACTTCGCTCGTCGTCCCTGATGACCGCTCATGAGATCACGAGCGCACGCGCCGCCCCGCTGACTGCCCGCCAAGGCTGCGCCTGGTTACTGGGCCTGATGCGATTCGCCGTGAGGGCGCTATCGCTTTTGAGCCTGATTTGGATCTTGGTAGTGATGGCGGCACTTCAGTGGGTCGGGCACAAGAACCCAACGGTGGCGTTCCTGATGTTCCTACCGGCTTGGCTGTGGGCCATCCCACTGCTGATCATGCTCCTCCCCGCCCTCTTGGTTGACACAGTCCGCTCAGGCATCCTCACCTTGCTGGCCGTGGCGTTCTATTTGGGGCCATTTCTAGGTTACCGCTTGGGCAGCGGAAGCGAGGGTGAAGCACCACGAGGCATGACCAGTTTGCGGGTGATGACCTTCAACCGCGGGCAAAGCCAAGGGACAAGCCTCCAGCCCTTCAAGAACCAGTGGAAGCCGGACATCCTGGCACTACAGGACTCAGGGGGGCGCGTTCAGCAATACCTCGGAGCGGATGGCTACCGGGAATTCACCCATGGTGCCAGCGTCGGCGAATTTGTCCTTCTGAGCAAATTCCCCATCCTGGCGTCCGAAATCGTGCGAGCAGAGATTGATGATTTGGAAAAGGGAGGGAAACGCCAGTACGAGATTGGAGGAAGGTTCGAGCTGGACTGGAACGGAACTCGCGTCGTCGTGTACAGCGCCCACCTCCCGACTCATCGAGGCATGCTCCTTGCTGAACGCAATGGCGGTTTCCTCGCCGGGGTATTGGGATTGCCGGGCACCCCTTGGTCTGACAAGCGGAGACGCCGGCAGGAATACTGGAATGTGCCATTGGAGCAGGTGAAGCAACTTTCAGAACGCGTAGGCCGCGAAACTCTGCCCACGCTCCTGGTGGGCGACTTAAACAATCCTCCCTACGGACCGTTTTACAGCACCCTCACGCAACACCTCGCGGATAGCCAGGCCGAGGAAGGGTCAGGCTACGGCTACACCTTTCCAGGAACCACGAACAACCCTCTGGCGCTTTTCAGACCCTGGCTGAGGATTGACTACCTTTTTCACTCCAAGGGACAGTGGATGACCCTCAAGCATGTCGCAGAGCCCCACCGAGGATCTCAACACCGGGCGGTGTTTGCCGAATTTGGCCAAGTTCATGCCGGGCGATGAGCAACTCACAAGACCATGGAACTGAATAAGACTCCGGCATCGGGGACCGGAGAAAACACCTCAGACATGGACATCCGCCCCCGGATGCTGTGGATCAACTGCCGCCTGTTGCACCCACTCATCGGCGGCGACCGACTGCGAACTTACCACATGCTGCGGAGACTGAAGGCTGAGTATCACATCACCTACGTGTGCCCTCGCACACTTGCTGATGGGGATGAAGCCCTTGAGGGGGCTGCTGAATACAGTGACGATCTGGTCACCATGCCTCACCACTTTTCGGCGAGGGGCAGCTTTGCGTACGCGTGGGGTGCCTTGACCAACAGCGCATGGGGCTCTTTGCCTTTCATGGCGAAGCGATACGAATCTGCGGAGTTCCAGTCGTGGCTGGAATCCCATGCCTCGAATGACGAGTTTGATTTGATCGTCTGCGACTACCTGGTGTCATCCGTGCATCTATTTGGTCCAAAATGGAGGCCGAAAGCTCCGGTCGTCGTTTTTCAACACAACGTGGAATCACTCATTTGGGAGAGGCATGCCGCGAATGCCACCCACCCGGTCAAACGGTGGATCTTTCACAGGGAAACGATGCTGACCCGCCATCTGGAGCAGAGGTGCGCCGAGCGGGTCGCTGGCCAGATCACAGTCTCCCCTGAAGAGACGACTCACTTCCGGGACATTCGTGGAATGCGCAATGTACTGGGCGACGTTCCCACAGGGGTGGATGCCAGCTATTTCAAACCTGCCAAAAATCCTGAACCCCATACCCTGGCCTTTTTAGGATCGATGGATTGGGAAGCCAACTGCCAGGCAGTGCGAGCCTTCCTCAAAAACAGTTTTCCCTCCATTCTCGAACAATTTCCCAAAGCAAAACTTCTCGTCATCGGTCGCAATCCCCCGGCGGATCTCCGTGAAGCCTCAGCCGGAAACCCCTCGGTCGTAGTAACGGGTACGGTCCCAGACGTCCGGCCCTATTTGGAGCAAGCTTCAATCATGATCCTCCCCCTGCTGGTGGGTGGCGGCACCCGGGTCAAAGTGTATGAAGCAATGGCCGCGGGACTGGCGGTGATATCCACCGCCATTGGAGTGGAAGGTCTTCCTGTTGCGCATGGCGAACATGCTTTTCTGGCAGAGATGGAAGAACCCTTCACCGAAGGTGTGTTGACGCTTTTGAGGGACCCGGAACTGAGATCAAGCATTGCCCGCAATGGGCGCGAACTGGTTGAAACGCAGTTCTCTTGGGAGGCTGCAGCCAATAAGTTCAGCCAACTATGCCGCCCGTTGCTGGAGAAGAAGCTCTGAAAGGAGATTCAGCCACGGGCTGTCTGTCCTTTGTGCTCCGAAAGGGACTGGCCACGCCTGCTGCACCAGACGGCCTTGCTGATCTGGTTACACTTAATCGACACTTGCAGGAAATGTGACGTCGTCATCGAAGGCGCAATTCAGCGGAACACTAATTCGCAGCAAACCTTCAAACTCAGCCAGATTTTGAGATGGCCTCAATGCAGCCTTTGGATCAGCTACCCTTTCATAGCGTCTAGCTGACCAATTCCAATCGAAGGTATAAATTCCTCTCTCTGAAACCGCTATCCAGTCAGAAATCAAGTGTTTGACTCTACAACGCACAATCGCATCGGTAGTTTTTGGAAGTCGAAGCGTCTTGCTCAACAGATCGAGATTATCCTCCACGCTCTCAGCGATTGCAGCGGGTAACCACCCTGCACCGCCAGTGCTAAAGAATCCGATTGCGCCTGAATTGTCAGTTGCTAACCAATCAAATTCATATCCGAGATGCTTGTGTTGATCGACTTTTGAGAAATTCATGCGCGGTCAGCATCGACACAACTCCTTCAGAGTTGAATACAATTCGCTACATACCCATCGTAGGCTCGCTAGAAGCTCGCCAACGGTGGGCTGTGGTACACATCCCTGTCAGGGATGAGCTTCGACTGAGTCTCCTTGGTTCCTTGATTGCCAGCCCAATGACGTGGCAGTTGGTTTGTTCCGCCAAGGAACCTAGGGTGTAGCAGGGGGAGACCGCAGTAACTCCTTCGGAGTAGGGACCTGTTTTTGCTCACCCAAGGTAGACTCGCTGGAAGCTCGTCCAACCTTGGGCTTGAAGCAGTATCCCCTTCGGGGAAGAGCTGCGGCGTGATGGAGGGCGGTTCCTTGGCTGCCACCCCAATGGCGCGGCCGTTGGTTTGCTCTCCTCACGTCGACACCTACAGGGGACTTGATTGGTTGGTGATCAAACACCAGTGGGCGGACACGGCGGCGTGAGCCATCAGGGATGAGATCGGATACTGAGCGTGTTTGAGTATTGCCTTCTGCCGTGTGGCCACCAATTCAGGTCGTAGTTGTCGACATGAGGAGGTGCAGTATCAAACATCTCTGACATGCCCGGCTAACAACATTGCCTCCCAATGAGCTCGGGTGCGAGTTGAGTTGATATCGACAAGTCCTCGTCGGTTGGTGTAGCCTTGGGTCTGATGAAATTGTGATCCTGGTGTTTTCTCCTGCTGCTCCTTTGGGGACGTGCTTGGGCGGGCACGTACGAGCCGAGGGATGGAGACTTGGTGTTTCAGCCGCTGCCGCACGGCGCGTTGGTGGATGCGATTGAAAGTGTCAGCCAGGCCCCTGTGTCGCACTGCGGGATTGTGGTGCAGCGCGGCGGCCAATGGATGGTGCTGGAGGCGTATGGCACGGTGGGATACACGCCGCTGCCCGACTGGTTGAGGCGGGGGCGAAAGGGGAATTTCTTTGCGTGCCGATTCAAGAGTGAGGTGCAGGTCGACCTGCCGAAGTTTATTGCAGCAGCCGAGAGCTATATTGGCAGGGCCTATGACATTCGATACGCCTTCGGCAATGTGGAGATCTATTGTTCGGAGCTGCCCTATCTGGCCTACAAGAGAGTCGCGAGCAAGCCCTTGGGACAGGTGAAGAAACTTGGAGAGGTGAACTGGAAGCCGAATGAAGCGTTCATTCGTGCGATGGAAGGTGGCGCGCTTCCGTTGGAGCGGCGCATGATCACGCCGGTGGATCTTTCGCAGGCTCCGGAGTTGGAGCGGGTGCACGGGACGGAGGGGTATTGAATGGAAAATATCTTTTCGTCGGATTGCAATCTGTTTAGGTTGGCCTGGTGCGGTCCGCACACTCCATCCTCAACAAAACTCACTGGCCCATGAAAATTCTGAAGACCCTCTGGGTGCTCATTGCATTGACGTCGCTCACGCTTGCTGCTGCTGAGGAGAAAGACAAGGGCAAGGAGGCGGGATCAAAAACTGGGGACAAGGAGAAAGCGGCCGCCGATCCCGAGGCGGTATTTCGCAAGCCGTTTACGCTGAAACTCTATGTCGACAAGGAGCACTTCTATGAGGAGAAGTTTGGCGAGATCCCGTACGTGCACAGTGGGAATGTGTATCTCTTCAAGGACGATGAGCTTGGCCTGAGGCTGGAGATGAAGGGCGAAGTCATCAGCAAGGTGAAGTATGAACCTGATTTGACGAAGGCTGACGTGACGCTGAAGTTTTCCCAGAAAGTTTCGGCGGAGGGGACGGCCATGATGCTGCTGCATCTGCACAACAACACGAAGCAGACTTTGAACTTTGATGCTCTGATGACCACACCAGGAAGGAAGGGGATCGCGAAGACGAGCATCCTGCCGTTGCTCCCGGGCCTGTCGGGATTTGAGTCGTGGCCGCATCCGATCGTCCAGCTGGTGTTGCAGGATATTCGCATCGGCAAGGAGAAATGAACGCGGGGCGGCGAGTTGAGTCCCATCGATGCTGTATGAGCAAAAAATGGGGCCTTGGAATCTTCGCAGCTGCGGCCTTTGCCAGCGTTGTGTGGTGGGTGGATCCGTTTCTGGTGATGTTGCTCGCGGTGGGGATTTGTGGCGTGAGCTTGCTGGTGGCTGCGGTTGTGGGTGTTTTCTACCTGGCGGCGCTAAGGGGCGAACGTGAAACTTCAATGCAGGTGGGCATTTTGAAAGTGGTGGCGGGATGTGCTGGCTTTGCAGTGCTGGCGATACCCTGCAATCGCTGGGTGCAGGAATGGGCCGTGGTTGATGCGAAGGAATTCCCTGAGCGAGTCGCGCCGATGCTGGAGGAGCATCGAGCAAAACATGGGAGGTACCCCGGGAGCTTGAGCGAATTGAGCGCAAAGCCTGCTGTGCCACGGCTGTTGCGGAGCGAGTACAGCTACCGTTCGGATGGGAGAGGATATTCGTTTGCGTTCGGACAACCGGGTGGGTTCCTCGATGTTTGGACGTATAACAGTGACACGAAGATGTGGCATTTCTCCACGTGAGGAGGGTGGAGATCACAAACTTGAGGCAAGCGGGGCGCATGCCCTACAGAAGGAGGCGGTGGGAGCCACCGGTGTGCGGGTGGTTTGGGAATGCCGAGGCTCGTGCGAAAGCGGCGATTCTCGCACGCACTCCACAGCGACTTCGTCGCCAGGTGGAGGGAGTGAGTGGGTTCTAGGAAGGTGTTGGACCTTGCTGTGTTGTGGGAACTGGGCGATTGGAGTTGCGGATCGCGCGGGAGAGCGGGTGAGCGGTGGAGCTGGGCTTCGCTAAAGTGTGTCGTGCTTGGCCGCGTGTCACGGTCAACGGCGACGGGGACATCGCCGCTCCTTGGAAAAGAGGCGCGCTCATGTATGGAGGTTGAAAGAAGTGCTGGCAGGAAGGGCGGGTTGAGTTTATTCCATCCTGGTTCTCTCCGTCTGCCCCCTCATGAAGCTTGTTGCGATTGTTCTGGTCTGTTTCGTGGCGTCCGCCTATGCGGATGTTGCCACTGGCATTGCTGCTTACAACCAGGGGGACTATGTGACGGCGCGGAAGGAATTCACGACGGCGGCAGTGGCGAAGGACCCGGAGGGGATGCATCTGCTGGCCTCGCTCTACTACCAGGGGCATGGGGTGGAGAAGGATCTGGAGCGTGCGGTGCTGTTTTTCACGGCGGCGGCGGACAAGGGTTACCGGGCCTCGCAGGCGAATCTGGGCATCATGTACCAGAGCGGGGACGGCGTGACGAAGGACATTGAAAAGGCCGTGGCTTACTATGCGGCGGCGGGGAAGCAGGGGGACTTGCAATCGCTCTACAATCTGGGTCAGATCTACCGCAAGGGCCTGGATGTGCGGCAGGACCGCACCAAGGCGGCGGAGTACTACAAAGTGGCGGCAGAACGCGGGCATGTGCCTTCCGCCATCGAGTATGGTCTGCTCCATGCTCAAGGTCAGGGAGTGGACCTGAGCTATGAGGAGGCGTACGCCTGGATGGCCTACGCGGCCAAAACCGGCAGCGCTCCGGCGCAGAAGAATCTCAATCAACTCAAGCGGTTGTTGAACAGGGAGCTGCCTAAAGCTGAGGAAAGAGCCCGGCAAGTGGAGGAGTTGATCGAGCAGCATACCATTCCGACCGCGCCTCTGGCCATTGATGCCGTCAAGCCGATGGTGAATCCTTGAAGTGAGGCGTGGCTTGCCCTTGGGGCGTGGGTTAAGGGGCTGTCACTTGCGGGGGCGCTGGATTCTTGTAGAATGGGGCCCTGTCGGGAGAAAGCGCATGCCTTTGATTCCAAGCCAGTACCAGCAGATCCGGACGAAAATGCTTCCGGGTGACATCGTGGCGTTCTCTGGGAAGACGCACTTTTCCGGGGCGATCAAGTGGGCGACGAGCTCGTCGGTCTCGCATGTGGGGGTAGTTTGCCAGGCCGTCTCGCTTGCCGAGGGCGGCGTGGAAGGGGACGTGGTGATCGATATCGTGGAGGCGACGTTCCTGCATCGAGATCCCGCCACCGGGCAGAGCGCGGGAGGTGTGCTGCGCAACCGGCTGTGTCATCACATCGAGCACTACGAGGGCCACATCTGGTGGCTGCCGCTGCATGCGTCGGTGCGCCAAAGACTCGACATGGAGAAGTTCAGCCGCTTTTTGCTCGATCAGAGCGGCAAGGGGTACGATGCGGTGCAGGCCTTGAAATCGGGGTTCGATTTTGCGGACGACGTGCCATTTCTGAGGCGGACGATGCGCAATGAGGAGGATTTTTCGAAGCTCTTCTGCTCGGAGCTGGTGGCCGCGGCTCTTGAGGCGGGAGGGGTGATCGGTCAGATCAATGCCTCGGAGGTGACGCCGTTTGACATCTGCACCTTCAACCTTTTTGACGAGGAGTACCATCAGCTGAAAGGGGAGGTGCTGGAGATTGGCGGGTACAACTCGCGGTGCCCGGAGAAGTTTGGGGTGTGAGGGGGGAGGTGGAGTGAGGATGGCTGATTTGCCTCACACGAAGACACAAAGGCACGAAGGGGATGAGGTTTGAGGGCGCAGCACAGGATTGCGTTCGTGTGACGCAATTGTGTAACGAGAGCTTGCAAAACGCCGTCGCAGCGAGATTGTCGCCGTAGGTCCGAGGTTTGCCCACCTACGTACAAAAAGACATGCAGCTATGATCAAAGTCGCTATTGTTATTGCCTCTTTCCTGGTGGCTCAGGCATTGCTTCCGGGACTTCATGCGCAAACATCTTTCCCCGTTCCTGGTACGCCGAAGGGCGATCTGCCTACGGAGTTGCTTCAATGCCGTACCTTTTGCAGGGGGATGGAGCGCCAGCTGGACAACCTGGAGAAAAAATTTCCTTCGCTCCGGGTGAACGTGGTGGCGGCCCGGGCTTCGTGGCTTTCCTCGCCGTTCGCGGGAGGCTGTGACGCCATCGAAAAAGACATCGTGGACAAGGCAGGCAAAGCTGGCAGGAAGATGCTGGATGAACTGGATGCCGGCGCTTGGGCGATGGCGAAAGAGCATGCGACCATCAGCACTTTGGCTGGGGCGCGAGAATTCCTTCAACTGGTGGACGACAGGGCGAAAGGTGGCATTGAGGTGGACATGGTCCGGGCCAACCTGCTCTGGAACTACCCTCAGTACCAGGTGGCTCCCGAAAAGGAAGTGGTGGCTGGGTTCGTGCGGAAAATCACGCATGCTCCCGTGGCGGAGTTGGAGGCGACATTGCAGGTGCCCATGAGCTGGAAAGCTGAGGATACAGCCGCCAAAAAGGAGCTGCTGTCATTTCGCAACCAGTTCGCTCACGGCAACGTCTGGATGACTGTCCTGGTCTCGCCTGCAATTGACGGTTTGGGGAATTCGGTCACGGGTCTCGAACTCTTTGAGAACTATTCGGAGGACGGCCTCCGGTCAGAGTATGAAAAGCTCGGCATCAAGCTGAACAGTTTTTCAAAGACGAAGGTCAACGGACTGCCTGCGCTGATGTTCACGCGGACGCAGACCTATGAACAACTGGGGCAGAGAGCGCTGCGTGCGGCCGAGGTCATTCGAGTGTTCAAGGGAAACAGCATGATCAGTCTGCAGATCAATACTTTGGGACCAGAGGGTGAAGCGATTGCTGAAGCGAGGATCAAGAAATATCAGCCGCTTTTCAGGATGATCGGAGCTTCGCTAAGGGTCGAGGAGAAGTAAGGCAGTTGACTTGCCTCACGCGAAGATACGAAGACACCCAGGTATGAAGGGAATGCGGTCAGGAGCGGATCTTCGGCCCATTTGATGGAAGAGACAGGCGCAGGTGCAACATGGG
>JBGGMQ010000328.1:0-7891 GCA_041287975.1 Verrucomicrobium sp.
GATTCAGGACGAGCTGGAAAAGGCTCTTGGCAGCCTCACAGGAGTGAAGGTTAACATTCAGGGCTCAGGCCGCACTGATGCCGGCGTGCACGCGCTGGCGCAAGTGGCGCATGCGGATGTGCCGGACTCATTGAAGATGAATGAACAGGCCTGGGTTCGAGCGCTCAACGTCCGCCTGCCGCACTCCATTCGCGTGCTGGGGTGTGAGGACACCCATGGCGACTTTCATGCCCGTTTTGATGCCCTTGGCAAGATCTACGCGTACCGGTTGTGGCGGGCGGATGTTCATTCGCCCTTCGAGGCTGGACGAGCCTGGCACCTGCATGGGCCGCTCGATCTTCAAGTCCTGACTGCCGCAGCCCAGCTTCTCTGCGGAACCCACAATTTTGCCCGCCTTTCCGCGAACCGTGGTGGCATGAGCGAGGATGAACGGCGTGAGGACAGTGAGAGCCTGACCCGGACGATCCGCCGGTTTGAGTTGTTTCCTGAAGGGAACGCCTTGCGCCTTGAGGTGGAGGGGGACGGTTTCCTCTATAAAATGGTCCGCCTCATGGTGGGCAGCATCGTGCATGTGGCCAGGGGGCGTGCTCCACTGGACTGGATTCGCGAGCTGGTGGGTGACCCGGAGGGGCTCAAAAGCAACCAGACCGCCCCTGCAGATGGTTTGTATTTGGTGAAGGTCATCTATACCCCCTGAGGAGGCCAAGCCAACGGCCGTGCCATTGGAGTGGCAACCAAGGAGCCCTGCGCACACTCGAAGTTCTTCCCCGAAGGGGTTGCTGCTTCAAGCCCAAAGTTGGGCGAGCTTCCAGCGAGTCTGCCTTGGGTCCGCAAAATCATGTCCCTAATCCGAAGGAGTTGCTGCGGTCTCCCCCCTGCGGCAATCAAGGTTCCCTGGCAGCCGGTTCGCGGTACAGACCAAGAGCCTGCCGGGCGGAGGACCACACGTCGCCGGCCTTGCCCTCGTACGGCCTTTTCGGCCGCATCACCAGCCAGCCCTTTTGTTTGCCGATCGCCTCCAGCGCCGCGTTGGGGTGCACCAGCACACCATGACCTGCCAGTTCCAGTAGGGGAAGGTCGGCAGCACTGTCGGAGTACGCCCAGGAGTTTTTGAGTTCTTCGGGTGTGGCTTCCGCCACGGCGGGAATAGCCAGCTTCATCGCGGCGATCTTCGCCTCCCGCTTGTTGTTGGAGCCCATCACCACAGGAAGGAAGGGCATCTTGTCATGCTCTTTCACCCGGGTGGCGATGCAGTGGTCAAAGCCCAGCACACGGGCGATTTCGTGCGCGTACACATCGGGACTGGCGGTATTGAGAATGAGTGTCCTCCCCGCATCGCGATGGCGGGCCACTTCAGTCATCAGTTCGGGATAGGCCCAAGGTCGTACGATCGTCTGGGCAAAGTGCCGGGCGTGCACTGTCAGCTCCTGCCGCGTCATCCCCTGCATGTATCCCATGAAGGCGCGCTTGGCCGTCACTGTGGGGATCAGTTTTGCCGCGCGCAGCAGCGCAATGGGTGCGAATCGCACCAGGTACGCAATGCGTCCCCGGTCCTGTTGCAGGATGTAGTTCGCAAACAGCGTCTGCGTATCAAACGGCAGCAACGTGTGGTCGAGATCGAAAAAGGCGAAGCTTGGCATTCGCGCAGAGGGTGCAGGCTTTGGCGGCGGAGTCAAATGCTGGTCCTGTTGCATTCTGGGGAAGAGCCACTCAGTCAGTCATGAGTTGCAAGCGCAAGTTTTGGACTTACTTTTCCCCATGACCGTAATTGAGTCGATCATGCGTGATCTCCAGTCTCTGCCTATGCAGAAGCTGGTTGAAGTAGCTCGGTATGTGCACCGCATGAATGCCGATGCTCAAAAAGAGCGAGCCCAAGCGCTTCGCGAGACGCACGGCTATATGTCTTCTGAGGAGGCGCAAGTCTTTGAAGATGCTCTCGCAAGCTCACGCAGACTGAAAGCAAATGCCTGATCGTTCCCGGGGCATCCTGCTCGACTCAAGCGTGATTATCGCGCATTTTCGAAAGAAGCTGGATCTCTTCGATTTGGTTGCTCCGGACGAAGTTCTCTTCATGCCCGTTGTGGTGTTGGGGGAACTCTATAAAGGTGCCTACAAGTCAGCTAACTCTGGCAAGCACCTCGGCATGATAGGCAGCATCCTTAAAGTGGTCGCCGTTCTGAATCCCGATGACTCGACTGCCGAAAGCTATGGGAGACTCTCGGCAACGCTGGAAGCTCAGGGAAACACCATTCCAGAGAATGACATTTGGATTGCCGCGATAGCATTGGACCTGGACATGCCCCTGGCGACACGGGATGCTCATTTTGAACGTGTTCCCAACATCCAGCTTTTGCGTTGGTAACAGCTTGTTGCTTTCCATTTGATAGGCTTTGCCCCTGGGAAGCGTATTCCTCATCCGCACCCTCTTCGCACGCGGGACGGATCTAGAGACCTGCCAGAAACCCGCTGGCAATGAATGACATGCGAATGGAATATCCCACCCTGCTTTCTTACAAATCCCTCTTGAAAGTCCTTCCAGCCATCGCGCTGGGGACCATGGCTGCATCCAGTTATGGGGCAGCAGGGGAACCCAATGAGCATCCTGGAGCGGTCATTTACAAAAAGCTGTGCCTGGATTGCCATGGTCAGAAGGGGGAAGGCGTAGCGGGGAAGTATGACGATCCTTTGCACGGGGACCGCTCGCTGGAATCCCTGGCCAAGCGCATTGACCGCACGATGCCCGAGGAAGATCCCGACGTGCTCGATGCTGAGGGCTCGGCCCAGGTGGCGGCCTACATTTACGATGCCTTTTACTCTCCAGCGGCCCAGGCGAAGCACAATCCCGCCCGCAAGGATCTTGCCCGCCTCACCGTCGCACAGTACCAGACATCGGTGGCGGACCTCGTGGGCCGTTTTCGCCCCGGATTCGACCGCGCTCCAGGCGTGGAAAGGGGATTGAAGGCCCGCTATTCCGGCTTTGCCCTCCCTCAGGTAGATCCCGCGTTCGTTGGTCCGCCTGCACCGACCAAGGAGGAGAAGAAAGACCGCGCTCGTCATCGGTTTGAACGGGTGGATCCTCAGGTCTCGTTTCAATTCGGTCCCGACAGCCCGGACAAAGCGACACTGGCCAGTGATGAATTCTCCGCTCGCTGGGAAGGCGGTGTCATCGCTCAGGAGACTGGCACTTATGAGTTCGTGGTTAAAACACAGAATGGCTTCCGCCTCTATGTGAATGACACCACCACACCCATCATTGATGGCTGGGTGAGCAGTGGACCGGATGTGCGTGAGGAGAAGAAGTCCATCTTCCTTCTCGGGGGACGCTCTTACGCCTTCACCCTGGAATTCTTCAAGTATCGTGAAGACGCTGCTTCCGTTCAGTTGATGTGGAAAACGCCTCACGGCGTGCTGGAGCCTGTCCCGACGCGGAATCTCAGTCCCAACACTGGCGGTTTGCACATGGTGGTGAACACCACCTTCCCGGCGGACGACCGGAGCGATGGCTACGAGCGTGGCACTGGAGCCTCCAAGACTTGGGATCAGGCGACGACCGACGCGGCCATTGAAGTGGCCGAACACGTCGACAAGAATCTGGACCGTCTCGCTGGCACCAAGAGCAATGCTCCAGACCGGGTGGAAAAGCTCAAGGAGTTCAGCCGCAAGTTTGCAGAAACGGCCTTCCGTCGTCCTCTTACAGAGGAGCAGAAGCAACGCTTCGTGGAGGCCCAGTTTGCAAAAGCGGCCTCGCCTGAGGTCGCAGTGAAGCGGGTGGTCCTTTTCTCCCTCAAGTCACCTCGTTTCCTCTATCCGGATTTGCAGGATGCGGATCAGCCCGACGACTACACGGTGGCCTCCCGTCTGGCATTGGCGCTGTGGGACTCCATTCCTGACGGTGGCCTGACCCGCATGGCCGCAGAGGGCAAGCTGAAGCAGCGCAACCAGATTGCTGAAGTGGCCCGGCGCATGATTCTGGACCCGCGTGCCAAGATCAAGCTGCACGGCTTCTTCCATCACTGGCTGGAGCTGGACCGCGCCAGCACCATTGCCAAGGACGCGAAGACCTTCCCTGGGTTCGATGAACATGTGCTCGCTGACCTGCGGGAATCTCTCTGGATGTTTGTCGATCAGGTCGTCTGGAGTGAGAAGTCCGACTACCGTGAGTTGCTCCAGGCGGATTACCTCTGGCTCAATGATACGTTGGGCAAATTCTACGGCAAGACCGATGCTCCTCATGGGGAGTTCCAGAAAGTCAGCCTGACCAACGAGCAGCGCACCGGGGTGGTGACTCATCCCTACCTTCTGGCAGCCTTCGCCTATCACAAGGATACTTCGCCCATCCATCGGGGCGTGTTTCTCACTCGCAACATCGTGGGTATGTCGCTGAAGTCCCCGCCCATGGCGGTCGAGTTTGAGGACAGTCACTTTGATCCCACATTGACCATGCGGGAGAAGATCACGGCCATGACCAAGGACAATGCCTGCATGGGCTGTCACTCGGTGATCAATCCGCTGGGATTCAGCCTTGAGAACTATGACGCCATTGGTCGCTGGCGCACGAAGGAGAAAAACAAGCCCGTGGATCCCGCGGGTCATTTCGCCAACGAACAGGGGCAGACAATTCAGCTCAATGGGGCTCGTGACATCGCCACCTATGCCGCCAGCAGTGAGAGCGGACATCGTGCCTTTGTGAGGCATCTGTTTCATCATACCGTGAAGCAGCCTGTGGCCGCTTTTGGAGAAGACGCTCTGGAAAAGCTACGCAAGAACTTCACCGACGGCGGCTGCAACATTCAAAAGCTGCTCGGCGAGATCGCTCTCATGTCTGCCACGGAGGGATTGCCAGCCCCCGTCCCCAATCCTCCGAAAGCCGCGACACCACCGGCTCCGAAACCGACGCCCGCGCCAGCACCTGCCCAAGCACCACCCGTTGCTGTCGTGACTCCAGCGCCTGCTCCCGGTCCCGCACCGGTGCCAGCACCCGCTGCTGGTGCAACGCCTGCTCCCATTTCAACTCCCCCGCCTGCTCAACCATGAAAGCCTTGAATCGCCGTCAGTTCCTTCGCGACCTCGGAGTCTCCGCAGCCACACTTCCGTTCCTTGCAGGGTTGCCCAGCCTCACCGGTGCGCCTTTGCCGCAGCGGCGTCAGCGGGTGGTGATCATGTTCTCTCCCAACGGCACCTTGCCCATGGATTTCTGGCCGGACAAGGAAGGGGCCGATTTTGAGTTCAAATCTATCCTGAAACCCCTCGAGCCATTCAAGGACCGCACGCTCATTCTCAATGGCGTGTACAACAAGATCCGTGGCGATGGCGATCAGCACATGCGTGGCATGAGCTGCCTCCTCACGGCCAGCGAACTGATGCCCGGCAATATCCAGGGGGGATCCGACAAGCCCGCCGGCTGGGCAGGCAGCATCTCCATTGACCAGGAGATCAAGAACTTCCTTCAAGGCAAAACGGAGACCAAGACACGCTTCGGTTCTTTGGAGTTCGGCGTGGCTGTGCCCAATCGTGCCGATCCCTGGACTCGCATGAGCTACCTGGGAGCCAACCAGCCTGTCGCGCCCATCGATGATCCGTACCAGATGTTCTCGAAGCTCTACGGGAAGATGAAGGACAAGGACAGCCTCATCAGTGTCCTCGATGATGTCAGTGAGGACCTGAAGAAGATCTCCAGCAAACTGAGTGCTCGTGACAAGGTCATGCTCGACCAGCATCTGACCCTCGTGCGGAATCTGGAGCAGGAACTGCAAAACCCCGTGGCCGATGCGGCCCTCCAGCATCCCATGCCCGAGTTGGATCCCGGGATTGAACTCGTGAATGACAACACTCCCGAGATCAGCCGCATGCAGATCGACTTGCTGGTGAATGCGCTGTCCAATGACATGACCCGTGTCGCCACTTTGCAGTTCATGCGCTCCGTCGGGCAGGCCCAGATGCGCTGGCTTGGTGTGGAGGATGGTCACCATTCGCTTTCTCACGATCCGGATGACAACAAGGACTCCTACGAGAAGCTAAAGAAAATCAACACTTGGTTCTGTGGCGAGTTTGCCTACCTGGCCAAGCGTCTTTCGGAAACACCAGAACCGGGCGGTGACGGCAACATGCTCGACAACACCTTGCTTGTCTGGACCAACGAGCTCGGCAAAGGCAACTCCCACACCCTCGACAACATCCCTTGCGTCATGGTGGGCGGCGCTCCCGGGTTCAAGATGGGTCGCTATGTGAAGCTGGACAAAGTCGCGCACAACCGCCTCTGGCTGTCCCTCGCTCATGCCATGGGTCACCAGGAGATGCAGGCCTTTGGCAAGGCGGAGCTCTGCGAGGGTGGGGCATTGAATTTGGGCTAAGGCAGTTTCTCAAGTTGATACATAGAGGCAGAAAACGGACGGTGGTTGCAGTCCCAATGTGTTTGGTGTATGCATGGGTAAATTCCCATGCGCTCCCCATATTATTGCTGGTTCGCCGTTGCCTTTTTCTCTAGTACGCTCCTCCCCGCGCAAATGCCTCCCGCAGAGGTGTTGCAGCGCGCCAAAGCGCTGGCGGGAGAGGGCCAGAAATCTGACGCCGATTCTTACATCAAGAGTCTCCTGTCCAAGCATCCTGAGAATGTCGCGCTTTGGGAGGAAGGGATTCGTGCCCAGGCGCAATGGGGATCGCTTAAGGAGGCCTTCTGGCATGCGAGGCGGCTGAACTTGCGAATGCAGCTGGGCGAAGGGACGGCTACCCCACTGCCGCTGTACCTGGAGATGCGGGCCGGAATTGAGCTGGAGTTGGACGACATCCTCAAGTGGGTGTCCCTGCCTGAGGTGAACAGACGGCGACCCAGTTATGAGAGTGAGGTGGTTGAACTCCTCAAGCTCACAGCGGCATTTTACCCAGACAAGTCTGCCAAGGTTATCCGGCACTTGTTTGGCCTCTCTCAGCCAGCGATCCAAGGCAAAATGCCTGTTGATCACGCGGCCGCCGTCCTACTGGCAGAACTGGGACACGTTCCGGAAACCTTTATGACGGTCATGGAACTTGCGGAGCAGGCAGGTCTTACATCACAACGTGAATGGTGCGTCCTTTATGCCGATAAAATAGTAGCCTTTCCTGCATGGGATCGGCCGGGAACTCTTTCAGCATTTCTCACACGTTCTCCGCTCACTGCCTCAAGTGGCCTGTTTCGTGATCTGGAACTGCCCAAACGTCCAGAGGGCACTCTGCTGGGGGCATTCACGGCCGAACTGCGCAAGGATCATCGCACAGCCTGGCGATGGGAAGCCGTGCAGGTGCTAAAGGCCCAGCAGTCCGCTACCTTTGGCGGGAGCCTCCTGTTGCATCTTCTGGAAGCGCATGACGATCTGGGGGAGCTGAAACAGTTCCTCACGGATCACAAGAACGACCTCGCCAACTTGTCAGACAAAGAGTCAGGGCATGTACTGACGGTGCTCAAATCGCGGTACGCCATTCTGGCAGCTTCAGAGCCACTTGAGCCAGAATTGAAAAATCTCCTCAGTCCACTTCTGGAGGCGGAACGGTGGTATCTGGACGGTGTGCGGCTCGAATGGAAGCGGACCCCGAGGATCGAGGAAATGAAAATTTCCAGGGGCGATGCGCGGACGCTGGCGGTTGCCACTCTGCGAAGGCTGATGGTTCATGATCCGGCCATGGGCAGGGAGTTTCTGCTGGATGTGGTCAGACTGATGAAAAACACCGACTCGCTGGAGCCGGTACTTTTGGAGGCCGCACAGAATCCGGACTTGATCGCCACTGTGCTTAAACTTGCCGCATCAACCCGGATTGCGGGCGATCCAGAATGGGAGAAACGCGCATTGTTGAAGTCGTGGCAACGGGATGCCATCGTCGATCAGCCGCAAAGTATGATCTCCGTACTGGAGGCATCCGG
>JBGGMQ010000329.1:0-3173 GCA_041287975.1 Verrucomicrobium sp.
TTCATGACGATTTCTTGATAAATCTCGCTAAAAATAAGTTGGTTTGGCAATCACTGTCTAGAATAAATATAAAAGATATATCAGACAGGTATTTTGTATTGACCCCTCTAAGCAAAATTCATAGAGCTTAAGTGGAATTGCCTTCAAATTAATTCCATTAACGTCAATACCTGGTTATGACACGCTTCCATAAATCTGTGAGAATAGGGTTCACTGCGGCCTTGGGGTTGGCCGCTCTCGATGGATACGCCGCCACTGACTACAACAGCGACGGCTATGACGATGTGTGGCAGAACCGGCACGGCATCACCGTTTCCTCGTACCCGCTGACAAGCGACTACGACGGGGACGGTGTGACCAACCAGGCTGAAAGCGTGGCGGGCACGGACCCGAAAAACCCGCTGGACGTCCTGAAAGTGGCGAATGTTGCGGTTTCAGGAACCAATATCCAGGTGTCCACGAAGACCCAGACGGGGAAGCGCTACAAGCTGCAGAGCAGCGCGGCGCCCAACGGACCCACCTGGACGGATGAAGGCAGTCCGCTTACCGGCAACGGCACCACGCAAACCTTTACCGTGGCCATGGGGTCCGGCACAGGACCGAAATTCTACCGGGTGCAGGCAGAGGACCAGGACACGGATGCCGACGGCGTCTCCGACTGGGCTGAAGGAGTGATGGGCACCAATGCCACCCTGGCCAGCTCCACCAACAATGCATCTGGTGGTGCAGCCACCGATGGTGACACCCTGCGAAGCCTGCTTTCCGTGACTACGAGCGTGGTCACCTCCAGTGCCTATGAAAAAGAGGCCACGAATGCCCGGGTGCGTTTGACCCGCAGCTTCGGCACGATGCCACTGACAGTGTCCTACACGACAGCTGGCAATACAGACACCGTCAAAGGATCTGCTGCCGCGGGCGACTACGTCTTGAAGGACGCCAGCAATGTCAACATCGGTGCCACCTTCACCATTCCCACGGGTGCCACACAATATGATGTGCAGATCGCCCCAGTGCTGGACACGGCCAATGAGGTGCCGGAAATGCTGCGGCTCACCTTCCGGCAAGTGTCCGGCAGCGTGACCACGCCACTGGGCAGCACCCAGGCCGTACACATCCGGGATGCCACCAACACGACGGCGAACAAGCGGCTCTTTGTCGCCTACATGGGTCGGGAAGGCGGTGCTGTGACCACCGGCACGGGCGTTGGCACCTTCATGCTGAATGGTGACAACACTTCCGCAGAGGTCAGCTCTTCGTTCAACAACCTGACCTCCCTGCAAAGTGCGTCCCACCTGCACGCTGCTCCTGCGGGCACTCCGCAGGCCAGTGGCCCGATCATCGAAAGCCTTGAGCTCGGTCAGGTGAGCAACCACATCTACGCCCTCACGGCGGAGCCAGTCGGAGCCTGGAACACGGATCAAGCCACGCTGGACGCCCTCTTCAACGGATACATGTACGTCAACGTGCACACGGCCAACTACGGCAGTGGTGAAATCCGTGGCAACTTTGCCCTGGCCAACGGTTCTGTGAATCCTCCGCCAGCCCCTCCGGCTCCCCCGGCCTTCGGCAGCACAGAATACCCGAACCTGGCCGCCAGCGGGGTGAACAACAACCCGGCTCTGGACCGGGACATCGCCCGGTTCCTGACGCAAGCCACCTTTGGCCCAACTCCGGAGAGTATTCAGGAAATAAAGACGCACATCACCGCCAGCAGCAACAATTTGATCAACGGCTACACGGCGTGGCTCAACAAGCAGATTGACCTGGCGCAGACCCCCTCCCCCTCTTTTACCAAGCTGGTGATGGCTGCGGACGTGGAGGAGTTCCTCATTCGCAACAACAAGCCGGTGACCTTTGGCAACGATCCGCAGTTTGGAGGCAACTCCGCGCAGTGGAACGGCACCACCCGCGCCTGGGACGCCAGCAGCATCTGGAACAACAACTACCCCTTCCAGAACAACCGCCGTCGTGAGTGGTTCACCCTGGTGATGCAGAGCCAGGACCAGCTCCGTCAGCGCATGGCTCTGGCATTGAGTGAAATCGATGTCATCTCTGAAAATGACGGCACCGTCTCCACCTACCACTACGGTGCGGCCAACTACTGGGACATGCTGGCGCAAAACGCCTTCGGCAAATACCGCACGATCCTGGAGAACGTGACCTACAGCCCGATGATGGGCATCTACCTGAGCCACCTGAAAAATCAGAAGGCCAACGGACAGATCAGCCCTGATGAAAACTATGCCCGGGAGATCATGCAGTTGTTCTCCATCGGTCTGGTGCAGCGCCACCAGGATGGCAGCTTGAAGCTGGGCACGAACGGCCTGCCGATCAACACCTACGACCAGACGGACATCACCGAACTGGCCCGCGTGATGACCGGTCTGAGCTTTGGCAAGCGCAACGCCACCGTGGTGGGAGCACCCACCTACCCCACCGCCACCAACCAGGCGATCGGGGCTGTCGAGGACAACACCAACTTCTTCCAGGGTGGTGGTCACCGCTTCTGGCAGGCTTCCTGGTTGAACTCGATGAAAGTGTTCGATGCGTACCATGACTTCGGTGCGAAGACGCTCTTCAACGGCAAGACAGGACAGACGGCCATCCCCGCCCGCACCAACAACACCACCCCCGATGGAGAAGGCGCGGCTGATGTCACGGATGCGCTGAACGTGCTGGCCGGCAACCCTGCCAGCGCCACCTATGGCGGCCACCCGAACACCCCTGTCTTCCTGAGCCGGCTGCTCATCCAGCGGTTCACGACTTCCAACCCGAGCGCAGGCTATCTCTACCGCGTGGTGCAGAAGTACAAGGACACCAATGGCAATCTGGGTGAAGTTGTGAAAGCCATCCTGCTGGACTATGAAGCCCGCAGCCTGACCCTGGCAGACTCTGCCGTGGCCGTGGGCAAGCCCAAAGAGCCCCTCCTGCACTTCATCGCCATGATGCGTGCCACGAAGAGCTACACCGGTGTGCCCCTGGCAAACCTGAACACCATGCCGGTGACCTTCACCGCCACGGAGTCCCCGCAAACCACGGCGTATGAGACGGCTGAGCTCAACAAGTTCCCTGCGGGGTCCCTGCGGTTCCGCTTCTTTGACACCACGGGGAGCGTGACCCAGTCGCCGCAAAGGGCGCCGAGCGTGTTCAACTGGTTCCTGCCGGACTATGTG
>JBGGMQ010000330.1:0-4247 GCA_041287975.1 Verrucomicrobium sp.
GCTTTCTCCAGGCGAAGGAGTGGTCTGCTTGGCGTGACGTCTCCGGGATGAGTTCTCTCAATACCCCTTCATCGGCTTCGAGCACATAGACTTTGAAAAGGGGTTGCCAGGGTCTCTTCCATTTCAAGTGCTCAGCAAGGCGTTCCACCTTCTTCATCATGCCCGGCAGAGTGCGAATCGCGAGTGTCTCCGTCTTAGGATCGAAGAGTATTGCTGATCCCGGAGCCAATGGGCCGAAGTACCTTTCCAGTTCGGCTCCGAATACATGGGTGGAGAGCCGAATTGCCCCCTCCCACTCCCCCCTGCTCGCGAATGGGTCTGGCAGGTCCGACACTAGGGCCGATCTTCCACTCTCATCCTTCTCCGATGGAAAAAGCTCATGCGCAGAAAAAGAGAATGTCTTGGTGTGCCACTGAGTACCGTCCTCAGGAGAACGTGCGACCCCATCGGCGCACAAGATCACCGCAAGTCCCAGTCCTAAATTTGCAATGAATTGAGAGCGAAATGAGAGAGTCCGCTTGATGAAGCTTTCGGGCTGCATTCAGCGGAAATTCTGCACAGAGGCCTGCGAATAGAGCAAGCGCAAAAGTTGCATCCTCTTTTGCACCCGATTCCTGCCTGTCCTCCCCCCTACGGCTTGCTCGTCAGAAACTTCAGCAATTCGATCGCCTGGCGCTCAGGCAGGGCTTCCAGCAGCCCCGGAGGCATCAGGGATTGCGGCATTTTCTGCTGGCTGGCGACTTCTGCCTTGGGAATGACCACCGCCTCAGTGATGGTTCGCAACGTCATGGAAGTGGCGGACTCCTGCTCCTGCACTCCCGACAAGACGGCTCCGTCTTTTTTAGTAACAACATGGAGCTGGAAGTTGTCCCCCACCACGGCGTTGGGGTCGATGATGTTCTCTAGGAAATAGTCAATGCCGTTGCGCCAGGAGCCCCCGAGGTCAGGGCCCAGCTTGCCTCCCGCGCCGTCATAGGCATGGCACACGGCGCAGAGCTGGTTGAACGTCTGCCGCCCAGCACCGGGGTTGTAGGCCCACAGCGGTGCGGCACTGTAGGCTTTCTTCAGCCGCAGGATGCTGCCCTTGGCAGCCTCAGACGATTCGTTGACCTTCCCCCAGGACGCATCCAGCAACTGATCCACCCTGGCGTCTTTCAAGCTGCGCATCTGCCGCACCTGCAATGCCGTGAGGTACTCCCGCTTGAACTCTTTTCTCTGCGCCGCCTCCAGCAGCGGCAGGGCCAGCTGAGGGCGGCTCGTCAGAACTCCCAGCGCCGCACCGCGGTCGGTCACCTCCAGCTTCTCAAAGCGTTTGAGCAGCGCTTCAGCCGTGGCGGGGTCACTGGACCGGGCCAGCAGCGGGATGACCGCGGAACGGAAGGCATCGGCATCCAGCAGACCTGCAAAGATGGGCGTGGCGAGCGGATCATTGCTCCGCTTCAAGACATCAAAAGCCATCTGCCGCTTCGCCTGGGGCTGCGAACCGTCTGCCAGGAGATCACGCATTCTTGCCAGCACCGCCTTGTCCCCAAACAAGGCGGCCAGCTGATCTACGGTGCCCCCCGTCTGGGCCAGACGAGCCTGCACTTGGGGCCAGGCCTTTGGCATGGGGGCGGAAGCTTCATCCTTCAACCCGAAAGCAAGAAGTCGCAGGTTCATGGAAGCAACTTCGTCCGGCTTTGCCGCCAGTGAGGCAACAAAGGCCTCGCGACCCGCTGCGTCCCGAGACATCTGCCAGCGGATGGAGTTGCCCAGACTGGGCAGCGGCGAAGTCTCTGCCAGACGTAGCGCCCTGTCCCAGTCGTCGTGCACCACGGGACCAAGGCCGAACCAGATCATGCGAGGCAGGAAGCGGTCCTCCCGGTCTTCACCGTGGCCGGCCAGCGCCTCCGCCAGCGGCCAGATCTGGGCCGGTGGCAGCGTGGGCAGTGCCGACGCAACGGCCAGCCGAACCGTGGGCGACGGGTCCGTTTGGGCCAGCTTCATCAGGCTCTCACCACTCAGTAGATTTTCCCCTGCCCGCTCGGTTGCCAGTTGGACAGCCCAGGACCTGACGACATCACTGGAGTGGCGCGCAAAGCCTTCAAGCTGGGCCCTGTCCAGTGCTCCAATGACATGGAGCGTCCAGAGTGCCCGGAGAACCCTGGGCACTTCCTCACCACCCGCCTGTTGTTTCAGCAAATCGACTGCCTTGGAATCGATGGACTGCCGCCCCGCACGATCCTGCAGGAGGTTGCGTGCCATGCGGGAGTACCAGTCATTCCTGTGAGTGTGAAGTTGCGCGAGTTCGAGGTCTGACTTTGTACCCAGGTCCACCTTGGCCGGGCGGTAGTTTTCCGCCCAGGAGATCCGGTACACACGGCCGTTGCTGCGGTCCCACTTCTCTTCCGCGGGATTGTGGCACTCCTGGGTGTCCGACCAGTCGATGACGTAAACGGCACCGTCAGGACCTGTCTGAAGGTCGACCGCCATGTAAGTCGGATCCGGCGAGAAGATGAGATCAAAGCCAGCATGCTTCGTTTCGTACCCGGAGCGCTGGCGCTCATTCACCTGATGGTTCATCTGGTGCCCGTGGAGGTTGTGCGTGAAGAGGTGGTTCCGGTACGCGTCGGGCCAGTTGTCCCCGAGATAGATCAGGGTCCCCACATGGGAGTGGCCGCCGTAGATCGCCGTGCTGCCAGGCTTTCCGGCACCCCCTTCGCCGCTGTCATACTTTGCGGAGGCGGGCAGGTAATTTCTCAGATCCGGCGCAAAATCCGGCCCGCTGCTGGAGATGAACGGTGCATACCCGGAGTTTGCCTGATTCCAGAAATGACCGTTGCGGATGACATGCGTGGTTCCCCCGCCGCCCCAGAAGCTGCGGCAGTGGGTCATGAAGAGATGGCCGTTCTCATTGAAGTCCAGCCCCCATTGGTTGCTGCCACCGGAGGCGAAAATCTCAAACTGGTGCCGGATGGGGTGATAACGCCACACTCCCGAACGAAGCTCAATCCGCTGAGCCTCCGGTGTGCCCGGGCGGCCAATACGTGAATGGGTGAACACCCCCTGATTCCCATAGAGCCAGCCATCCGGCCCCCAGCTGAAGCTGTTGAGCGTTTCATGCGTGTCCTGGAAGCCCCAACCGTCCAGCAGCACCTGAGCCTTGCCCGGACGGTCCTGGGCATCCCTTGGAATGAAGATGAGCTCCGGGGCGGCTCCCACCCAGACTCCGCCGAAACCAACCTCCAGACCACTGACGAGGTTCAATCCCTCAACAAACACCGTGCGCTTCTGAAACGTTCCATCCCCCGTTTCATCCTCCAGGATGACAATCCGGTCCTTCCCTTGCCCCTCCGGCTGCCGAGTCGGGTAGCTGTAGGCCTCCGCCACCCAGAGTCGCCCCCGTTCATCAAAAGCAAACGCAATCGGCTGCCGCACTTCAGGTTCAGCAGCGATGAGCTGGGCCTGAAACCCGGGCGTGACCATCATGCCCGTGACCAGCTTTTGGGCACTGGCACTCTTCACTGCAGTCGCCTTCGCCGGATTGGCGACCAGATGGCGCAGCACGGGGCTTTCCTTCTGACGGGCGGCGAGACCCGTGGCTGGCGGCTTGGGTGGAGCCGTGAGCACGGGTTCCTTGTCGTGAAAGACAAAGTCATCAAAGTTCAAGTGCCCCCAGCCTCGCGTGTCCTCATCCACGAGCCGGACAAAGATGTCTCGCCCCGCATGGGTCCGCAGGTCCACGATCTCACGCCGCATGTTCTCCTGTTCAATGCCGCTGGCGCTGTGCAAGACATCACCGGAGCTGGCATCCACGATTTCGACCCGTACGACTTTGGCATCTTTCCCTGCTCCCACCAGGAAACTGGCCCACGGCTGAGTAACTTTGAAGGACGCGGATGTCAGTCTGCCTATGCCCTTGTCGCCCACCTTCTCATAGCCTCCCATCCAGTATTCACCAGTGTGGTTGCTCTGACCACGCTTGCGCAGGATCACCGTGTCCCCTTTCACCGGCTGGCCTTCCCACGCGGATCCCTCCGCCGTCCAGTCCTGAAGCGTACGTGTTTCAAATCCCAGATTGAGCGGCTGGCCGTCCTTCCCCAGGGGCTTGATGGATGCGGTACTGGGAGCCAACAAACCGGCAGCGGGCACCGCCGCAGGCTTCGCTGCATCCGCGGGCTTCAGCTTCGCCCTTTGTCCATTCACCCCACCCAGCTTTTCCCAAGTGGGTGCACCAGGTGTCGGCGGCAGTTCTTCGATGTAGACAT
>JBGGMQ010000331.1:0-14250 GCA_041287975.1 Verrucomicrobium sp.
CTCATGAATGCCAGCAGCTTGTCCTTGGGATTGAGCTGTGCCACATCTTTGGATTGCGGCCACAGGCTGATCCTGGGCTTTCCATAGATGTTGAGCTCAGGGGCGCGGCTGTGTGCCGTCAGGAAGAACTTGCCGAGTTCCAGCGAAGTAGGGTCCAGGCCTGACAGGTTCTGCTGGCGGGCTGGGTCAAAGAACATCTCCTCCACACTGGCATAAAGGCGCTCCTGTTTGGCGGGAAGTCCAGTGGTGGCTGTGCCAGGGGTCGTCGTGCCAGCCTTGGTGCCCCCCCCAAGGGGTGCGAGGTGACAACTTGTGCAGCCGGGCAAACACTGCCGTATTGGGATCAGTGGTCGCATCAACAAAGAAGTCTGTGCCAAAAGCCTGGAAGACGGTGCTCAGACTGGTCGTGGCGGGGTGTCCAGGATATCTGCTAAATTCATTCTGTGCCGGAACGCGGGATGCGAAGTCTTTGTCCGTCTGAGAAGTCGACACCGGAATCTCCCAGCCACTGCCTTCACTGGAGGTGTTGATGTTGATCTTGTTGCTGTCGTCGTCCGTCCAGAACGCAACGCGGCCCACGATGGGATTCTGCGAGGTGGGAGCGGAGGCAGATGCGGTAGTGGTGAAGGTTGCCTTTGTGGCGTCTGCTGATGTGGGTGTGATGGTAGTGCCGTCTTTTAGAATATAGAGCCAGCGTACTGGCATGGGCACTCGGGCAGCAAGGTCCGTCCGACTTGTCGCAGTGACAGTTCCTGCCACCGAAGCTGCTCCCGAGGGTGCGGAGGGATCTCCGCCTTTGAACACCTTGAATCCGTCCACTGCGTATCCTCCAGGGCCCGCCACTGCAGCTCGTGGGTCAAGGATGGGGAACTTGTATGAAGGCGTAGTACCTGGCACTGGCACTGGCTCATTAAGATCGGTGAACATTCCGGGCTTCGTGTCCCAAATTCCAAGGTCGTCTGTGTCCTGGCGCAGTGAAGCAGCAACCTCAGAATTGGCCATGCCGCTGCCGGAAGAGTTCGCTCCAGACTTGGCGACTACCATCGCGTCATCTGAATAGAGCTTGTAGAGTGCCACTGTCTTGGAGCGGACATTGGCGGCGTCTGGCTCAACGCCATAGACGCGGATCATGCCCGGCTGGGAAGACCATGTCTTGAAGTAAGTGTCAGCTCCGACGGGGCCAAGATTCTCCGTTGCCTTCCGCAATTGTGAGATGGCCAAGTTGACGGGCACGTCCGTCAAATTCCGCACCTCCACACTTTCAGCAAAGTTAGCAGAGGATTTGGATTCAGTTTGGACCATGGAAAAGAATGCCAGCACCAGGGTCACCAAAATGGTGAGGATGCTGAGCACAATGACCAGAGCGGCTCCTTTGTTGCGATTTTGGGGGGATTTCATGAGCAGGTGTTCTTCATGACATTTGTACCATTCTATCCAATCATCGTACCGGGTGGCAATCATGGATCTGCCAATACAATGTGTGTACGTTGTCTTTAGGGCGTGGGCAAAGCCCTGCAATCCGCCTGCCATGGGCTTTCCAGCGCAATTCGTTCTCTCAGAGCTGTTAATGCATTCTCATGAGAGCATAAGCAAGCTCCCGAGCGCCGAGATCAGGGGTACCCCGTAGTACCTTCAAAGTGTTGCGCCTAGAGGGCTGTCAGGAAGCAACTGCAAGCACCATAAGGGAAGGCCTGCTTTTGACCGATGCGGAAGTGTTAATTCCGATTTATTGACGGTCGATGGAGAAAATGGGTCTTGGGGACAGCTGAATTCTCACTGAGCATAACGAACCCAGTTCGCATATCTTAGCACACTGTCCAAAAATAGATGTGTTTTTTTTGAAGAACCATGTGGATTTCACAAAGGTCGGCGTTTTTCCTCCCTAGAGAAGGTGCAAGATCGCCGTCCAGGGCCGGATTTTTTTCCTGCCACCCATGATCTTCACGAGAGGAAGAAGCGGTCGGTATGGGTTTAAGAAATAACGTAGCCTCCGCCAGCCGGATTGGGGTGACGGGGCCGCGATGGTCTCTTTAAGCCTTGTTGAGACTCAGGCCAAGTCTGCCAAGGGCGAATCTGCGTCCCCAAACTTGTGCATTTTCATGCCCATCCGTTCCATCACCGCAAGGTGCAGACGGCAGAGTTTGCGGTTCTCATCCTGGCTGTAGTCCAGCATGCGGCCACCGCGAATGGTGCCACCACCCCCGCCGGCAAGCAGCACGGGAAGCTGGCGGGAATCGTGAGCATTGCCGTCCCAAAGACTGGAGCAGAAGAGGATCATGCTGTTGTCCAGCAGGGAGCGCTTGCCCTCGTCCGTGGCGTCCATTTTCTGGAAAGTCTCACTGAGGAGCTGCATGTGGTACTCGTTCACCTTCTGGTACATAGCCAGCCGCTCTGGGTCATTTGCATGGTGGGAGAGCTCATGCTGTCCGCCCTTGATTCCGCCCAGGAAACCGAAGTTCATCTGGGAGAGGTCATTGTTCAGCATCATGGTGGCGATGCGGGAGCGGTCCATCTGGAAGGCCAGCACCATAATGTCGAGCTGCAGGCGCAAGTGATCGCGCACATCGGCCGGGATGCCTGCTGCGGGACGGGCAAAGGTGGGGGCCGTCACGCTTGGGGACCAGCCCTGGCCACCGGTTTCCTTCTTGCTGAAGGTCTCGGCCTTCTCAATGCGCTGCTCCAGTTCGCGGACGGAGGTGAAGTATTCGTCCAGCTTGAGGGCATCCCTGCGGCTGACGCGATTGCGCAGGCTGCTGGCATCTCCCAGAACGAGATCCAGCACGCTCTTGTCCCGCTTGCGCTGGGAGCCATCGTCAAAAAGCTGGTCAAACGCCTGCTGGGGATAGATCTCCTTGGGAGCAGGGGCGGTGGGGCTACTCCAGGAGATATAGGCGGAGTAGATGGAGGTGTAGCCGCTGTCGGTGCTGTACCGGGGCCCCTCGGTGCCAAGCACGATGCTGGAAACCGGGGTGTTTTTCCCCAGCTCTTGGGCCATCATCTGGTCCATGGTGGTGCCCACCTGCACATCCGTGGTGGTCTGCTTCACCGTCAGGCCGGAAAGCACGTTCATCTTTGGGTAGTGACCGCCAGGTCCCGCTACCGTGGTGGGATTCCAGAGTCCCTTGAAGACGAGCAGCTTGTCTTTGACCGGCTCCAGAGGAGTCAGGGTTTTCATCAACTCCATGCCGCCTGCACCATTGGTCGCACCCCAATGGTGAGGGTTCACGCCATTCCCCATGAACATGGCTGCAAACCGTCGGGGGGCCCCTTGGGAAGCAGGAGTGCCACTGCCCCAGGCATTCATCGACTCCAGCCATGGCAAGCCCAGCGCCACGCCTGCACCACGGAGGAAGTGGCGGCGCGAGAGGTCACGGGAGCGGGAAACGGGGCGGAGGTTGCGAGGGGTCATGGGAACAGTTTGGGTCAGGAGATCGTTTCGTGTGAAAGGAAGGAGAGCGCGAAATCAGGGGGGAGGGATCATACGGCGTACGCCGGCTATTCATTGCGCCGGTTCTGAAACTGGCGGCTCTCCACCAGGGCAAGGACGGCAGCAGAGAACCGGCCATCTGCTTTTTTCATTTCCCCCTTCATGGTCTCGATCAAGGGCTTGTCGGTCGGCAGGACATTGCGGCCTAGAGCATAGCCCACAAGTTTACGGCAAAAGACGTCGCTGAACTCTTCCTGCCGCGTGGCCAGATAGCTGCGCAAGCCATTCAGACCTTTAAACGTCGGGCCGTCCTTGATCTGGGCCGAGTCGTCAATGGCCTGTCCGCCCTCATCCAGGGAACGCAGCCGGCCGATGGCATCGTAGCCCTCCAGGGCAAAGCCCAGGGGGTCGATCTTGTCATGGCAGGAGGAGCAGGCTTTGTCAGCGCGATGTGCCTCCAGCTTCTGCCGCAGCGTCTTGGCCTTCGCCGCGCTATCATCCAACTGGGGGACGTCGGGCGGGGGTGGGGGAGTCGGTGAGCCGAGAATGGAATGCAGCAGCCAGTCACCGCGCAGCACCGGGCTGGTGCGCTGTGGGTAGGAGGTCTTGATCAAGATACTGCCCATGCCGAGGATGCCGCCACGCTGGTACTGGCCCACCGCGACCTTCTGGAACTCGGATCCCTTCACTCCCGGCACGCCGTAGTGTGCCGCCAGGCGTTCATTCAGGAACGTGTAGTCGGCAGTGAGAATCTCCTGCACGGGACGGTCCTCGCGGATCAAGTAGGAGAAGAACTTCACTGCTTCGTCGTAAAGGTCGGCGCGAAGTTCAGGAGTGAACTCGGGGAACTTCCCCGCATCGACCGTGCTGTGTTTGGTGAAGCCATGAAAGGCCAGCCACTGTCCGGCGAACTGCTCGGCCAGGGCACCCGAACGGGGATTGCGCAGCAGGCGTTGTACTTCGGCGGTCAGCACTTCCTTCCTGGCCAGGCTGCCATCTGCTCCAGCCCTGGCAAGCTGGGTGTCCGGCACAGAGGACCACAGAAGATAACTCAGGCGCGTGGCCAGCTCCCAGCTCTTCACCGGGTGCTCGCCTGATTCACCGGCTTCTTCCAGTTTGAAGAGGAAGTCCGGTGCGATGAAAATACGCACCAGCACCTCGCGTGCGGCGGATTCCCTGTCCAGATCCCGTTTGCGGGCATCAGCGTAGAGCTGGCTGATGATCTGCCTGTCAGCATCGGACAGTGGCCTGCGCCACGCACGCTGGGCGATGTAGCGGAGATGCGCCATCAGGGATTCATCCCACTCTTTCTGGTCATTGGCGTTGGGCTTGAGGTTCTTGACCAGCCGCCAGTCTTTCAGCATGCGGGTCATCCGGTCGCGCTCTGTATCTGGCAGCAGCGACGCGAGCTGGGCATCACTAAGATAGTAGACTCCTTGTCCCTTGCCTCCTCGCACGTAGTTGCGGGCCACCTCTTCCAGACGACGATTGTACTCATCAGGGAAAGCGGTCTTCATGCGACCGAAGTCGCTCATGGTATTGCGGGCGGCCTCCGTCTGGCGCTTCCACAGCGTCAGCACGCCGGGGATGATCTTCCGGGGATCCGGAGCTTCCCCGGTCACTGCGGTCCACTGCACTGTGGCGAAGTCGCTCTCCGAAGCTTGCAAATCCAGCTTGCCGCGTCCGCGGAACATGGTGGCATCTGCAGGGAGGGGCAGGGTAACGATGGCGGGGGCATGCACCACCAAAGAGAACTCATCCACCTTCCGGCCCTGAGGGTGTTTACCAAAGAGGGCGATCACTTTCTCGGCTTCTGCGATGCGTATGTTCGCCGCGGCGACGTCAGTCCCAGGCTTCGACAATGCCTTGCGATCCTCTTCCAGCCGTCTGCGCAGCCATTTCAAATACGGCTCCCGGTTCTTGCCCCGCTCCAGATAGAGTTCTTCAAAGTACACCCAGTCGCCTCGATTGCCGTCGCCCAAGTCGCCCGCCACGAGCTTGATGTCAGTGTTCTTCTGCAACTGGCGGAAGAATCCGTAGGGACGCAGTCCATCAGCATCCTGCTGCATGCGTTGCACGCCAGTGCCGGGCTTCTGTGGATTCCACCAACTGCGGCGTTCGGTTTGGATGGCCAGGAGTTTTTCCGTGACGGCTGCTGGCACTGCTTTTGGTGCGGCTCCATCCGGTCCAGGAAGTTCCCTCCAGGCGAAACGGGTGAGATCGAGGAAACGCGATTTCGGGAGCTCGCTCGTCAACAGAGCCCACCAGTTTTCAAGGAAGGGTGGGAACAGCCTGGCCTCCTTTGCCAGTGCCTCCAAAGAAGTGGCACCCGTCTGGTCACGATGCTGGTACTTCCAGCAGGCCAGCATGTAGTCCGCTTCGCGCATGTCCTCGCCGTCCTTGGGCAGATACGGGCCGGACATCTTTTGATACCACACGTAGAGGGCCTGCTCCGCCTGGTCACGGACCTGCTCGGCACCACGCAGGCCCACGCGCTGCTCTTGGAAGCTCACACCTCGACCCGGTAGGATCGTGGCATGGTCTGCCAGTTGACGCGCTGCCCCCAGGTACTTGTCCAACTGCTGAGGACTGACGAACAGGACGTCGCCAACGTTCGAGAACCCCTCACCACCGCCGCCGTCTGGGAGGAACTCGCGCCCCAGCTTGAAATCCTGGCCCGTGACGTCGCGGATGGTGTAGTCGTACTCTGCATTGGTGAGTCGACGGATGGTGAACAGCCCCGGATCCCCGGCGTTGGCCTTGGCGGCCAGTTCCAGGGAATGGTTCACCCACTTCATGAGCTTAGCCTTTTCCTCGGGAGTCGGTTGGGCATCATCCTCTGGGGGCATGTCCCCGCCGTGGACGGAGTCCTTCACCTTGTTCCAGAGCTCAAATTCCGCACCGACCTTGGGATCGGCATCCAGCTTCCTCAGGTCCACGCCACCTTTGGTCTTCTTGCCACCGTGGCAATCATAGCAGTACTGTGTGAAAAGAGGCCGGATGTCTTTCTCCCAGGCGGCGAGGTCACTCGGGGGCGAAGGGGATGCAGCTTCAGAGGCGGCACGGCCCGACTGCGATCCCCCCGCGAGGGCGAGCATGGCCAAAAACAAGGGCACCTGCCCCCGGAATTGGGGCTGATTGGGATTCGAGTGGCAGTGGAAGCGAAGGAGCGGATTCCGGAAAATGTCAGTCATCGGGGCGGGTCTGTCTTACGTCCCGGTTCGCCCGATGGGTGAGCATGAGTGAACTGAGGCGGTGGTGCATCTGGGCCGGACGGCGGTAGGCGAGGAAGCGCGCCGGGAGATCCATGAAGGTACTGGCAAAGCAGGGCGAGTATTGCAGGAATTTCCGATGACGGCTTCGCTCGTCCAGAACAAGGGGTGGTCTTTTAGCTCTTGAGGCCTTGTTTACTCCAATCCCCTGGGAACATTCAATCACCACGGTTGGAGTGCCGACTTCAGTCCAATGTCATCAGGGAAATCGGTTTTCGAATGCGGGCAAGGTCCCCCTGAAATCAGAATCTCATCGCCCAGATCAGGGGTTGAATCTGAGGGCCGAAGGTCCGGAGTGATACCAGCCGTGGGCAGCGCCCACGGTTCTAGTGAAGAAGAAGTTAGAGGGCTGTAGGCACGATCTATTCAGTGGCGACTGACGTGGGCACCAGTGTGAATAGGACGGGCTTACAGCCCTCGATTCTGCAATTGCCATGCACCAGGGCCTTCGACCCTGGCTGGAATGGAGCGGACCTTCGGCCATTCTGATGTGGAGAGCGTCGACCCGCCAAGGAACTTGAGAGTCGAGGGGTAGTGGTGCGAGCTCGATCAATTTTCCCTGATGGCATTGGACTTCAGTCGGCTCAGCATCTCGCGATCAAAAGCCCTCAACTCCAGGTTCGTTGTAAAACTTCCCGTCACTTCGCTGCCTCCGTCGTTCCCATCTTTGGAGCCTTCAGCAGCAGCTCTTCCAGCGCTTTCTCCACGTCCCGGTCGTTGGCTTTGGTTCCACCTGCGGCATCTTTCTTTTTCAAAAGATACGACTGCTGAGCGTCAGGTTCACTCTTCCACTCAAAGGTCATGTCGGGCTTCAAGTCCATGTGTCCCTGACTCTCCACGTCCCAGAGATCGCCTTTGCCGCGCACGGCATACAGCACAGTCGCTAGGTCCGCCACATGGCGGTCCTTCGCCTTGCCGCCAAAGTAAAGTTCGTAGGCCACCCGCACTGGGTTGTCTGCCGGCGTCTTTGCCAGGCTGGCACCAATCGCAACGCCACTGGGCACTGAGCAGACTTCCCGGCCTGCAAAAATGATTTCGCCCGGCCAATTCTGCACCGCAAACAGAGTGGCTGGCGCATCATAGGTGAAGTTCACGTTCCCCAGCTTGACGTCGTCCGTGGCAGGGCTGCCGATGAAATTACCTCCCATGCAGACCCATTGCTTCACCTTTTGCTTTACGAGGTCTCTGCCAGAGAGCTTGCCGCCCGCGGCCGGCTCACGTAGCAAGTTTGCCACATTGGTAAGGTAGCCGACGGTTGCAATCACCACGGACTGGTCGGGCTGCTTCTCCAGGACCTCACGATAGAGTTGCGCGGCATCGGCCGCGTCTGCAGTGGTCTTTAGTGTGTGAGGGAAGCGTTCGGCGACCCCCTGGGTGTACTTGGACTCGCGAAGCACACCGCCATGCTTCACGGTGCCAATCGGCAGGTCGGGGCGGCCCCGGTAGGTGTTGATGGCATCGATCGTGGGACCCGCCCAGGGATCTCGCGTGCTGCACATCACGGCCAGGATCTCACACTCGCCCTGGTCTGCAAGAGTGTGCAGCACGGCCATCGCGCCAGCGTCGTCGCAATCTGTGTGCATATCCGTGTCGAAGATAATCTTCACGGGGGCAGCCGACTTTGTGGCCGGAGGCTGGGTGCGTTTTTTCATCTGGTCCACGCGTCCACGCTCCTTCTCCAGAGCAGCTTCGGGAATGGGCATGGGCTTGAAGTCGATGCGCTGGATCTTCTCGCCTTTGGGCACGGTCCTCAGGCGCAGGTTCCGAAACCAGACGTCGGCACCATGATCTTGCAGCCGGATCTTTGCCCCTCGTGCGGCGAGGTTGGCTCCGCGAATCTTCAAAAGCTGCACCTGCTCCGCCCAGCGGGGATCTGTGTAGTCGAAGTCCAGTACGAGCTCTCCATTGAGCCAGTGCTGAATGACGCTCCCCTGGCAGAGGATGCGGCCTTCATTCCATTCACCCAGCGGGCGGGTGTTGTCCTTGTTGGGGGCCATGCAGAAGAAGAGGGACGCTGCTGCTTGCCGTGGGTTTTCACCGTAGGGGCTGTTCACATTGTCCAGCACCTGGTACTCATACTGACCGGGTCTGTAGTACACCCCGCTGTTGCAGCCTTTGGAGACCTTCCAGTCGAACCTCAGCTCGAAGTCATCGGGCACGGTGGCGCTGGTACAGGTCAGATCGCCCCCCTTCGCCTTGCGGAAAAAAGCGCCGTCCTCGACCACCCAGTTGCCCTTTTGCTGCCAGCCTTCAAAGGTGGTGCCATCCTGCAAGGCTGTGAAGCCCAGCTTGAGTTCTTCATCGGACAGGGGAGGGGCTGCTGCGGCAAATTGGAGGTGCAATGACACCAAAAACGCGGGCAGCAGCAGGGCGGAGTAGCGGAGGAAATTCATGCGGTTAGGAAGATTAAACGCAAAAAAGTTGGACGACTTCTCTTCAGAAGCGTATTCTTCTGCATCAGACGGGGCCCATGAAGTGCCCCAGATACCCTCCGGTCAATGATCCGGAAATGGCTAAGTAAGATATGGAAAGTGATATTATTGAGTTGCTCGGCCGGGCGGACTACGTCCCCGCGAATGTACCCGAGCTTTTGACCGCCCTTCAGTGGCCGCCGAATCGTCAGCAGGAGTTGCAGCAAATGTTGCAGAACCTGGTCAACCAAGGGTTGATCGTTCGAGCCAAGGGCAACCGTTACCTCCCGTCGCGGGATGCTGACCTCGTTGCGGGGACCATCCAGATCACCCGCAGTGGGAAAGGCTTTCTGCTGCCCGGTGAGGCGGGTGTGTCGGAGATCATGATCCCGGAGAGTGCCACCTCCACCGCGATGCATGGCGATCGGGTGCTGGTGCGCCGGGACATCAAACCCCAGGGCCTGAACAAGGCGCCCCAGACAGAAATCACGGGTACTGTGATTCGCATTCTCGAGCGCAAACGCTCGACGATTGTGGGCACTCTGCAAAAGGGGAAACAGTTCCTCTTTGTCGTGCCAGATGACCCGCGTCTGCCGCGAGACATCTTCGTGCCACCGCCGAAGGACGTGGGGCGCCGCGCCAACATCGGTGACAAGGTGGTGGTGGAAATGGTGCACTGGGAGTCCCACCACACCAATCCCGAAGGCGAGATCATCGAAGTGTTGGGACCTCCAGATGAGGAGGGCGTGGACATGCTCTCCGTCCTGCGTCATTACGATCTGCCACTTAGTTTTCCCAAGAACGTCCTGAAGGAAGCTCAGGCGATCGCCAAGTCCCGTGCCGACAACCAGCCTTCTGAGGCTGAGATCGCTGGGCGTGTCGACTGCCGCAGCCATCTCGTGGTCACGATTGACCCAGATGATGCCAAAGATTTTGACGATGCCATCTGTCTGCAACGGCAGGGCAGGGACCGCTGGCGTCTCTGGGTGCACATTGCCGATGTGTCTCACTATGTGATTCCCGGCAGTCCTCTGGATACCGAAGCTCGCAAGCGGGGAAACTCCACCTATCTGGTGGATCGCGTCATTCCCATGTTGCCGGAAGCCCTCAGCAATGAGTTGTGCTCTCTCAAACCAGGCCTGGATCGCCTGACCAAGTGTGTCGAGTTTCTGCTTACCGATGAAGGTCGCATTGTCGGGACTACGTTCTATCCAGCAGTCATCCACTCCCGGCGCCGCTTTACCTACAAGGAGGCTCTCGTCGTCATCGAAAAAGGCAAGTCCGGCGACGCCATAGAGCGCATGATCCTGGATGCCCATCAGATGGCCCAAGCCATCCGCAAAGCACGCTTCAACCACGGTTCTCTGGAGATGGACTTCCCAGAGTCCAAGATCCGCCTGGATGACCATGGTAAAGTCTTGCGCATTGAGCGAATCGACAACGATGTCTCCCACCAGTTGATTGAGGAGTACATGCTCCTGGCAAACGAGGCTGTGGCGGCCCGGCTCATGCAGCTGAACCGTCCTGCGGTCTACCGTGTGCATGAGGCCCCCAAGGAAAAGAAGCTCAACGACTATCGCGAGAACGTCCTCGGGCACAAAGTCCCCTGCGGCAACCTTTCCAAACGTGCCGAGGTGCAGAAGCTCCTCGCCCTGCTGGGCACCATACCCATCGGTGCCGCGCTCAAGATCGGTTTCCTCCGCTCCATGATGCGGGCTCGTTATGCCATGGAACCCCTCGGGCACTATGGTTTGAACAAGACCAAGTACACCCACTTCACCTCTCCGATCCGTCGCTACGCAGATCTGGTGGTGCACCGCGTCCTCTTCGAGAATCAGAAGGTTTCCATTCCCGCAGGCCGCCTGCAGGAGATCGCAGAACACATCAGTGGGACTGAGCGCAACTCCTCGGATGCCGAGCGTGACAGCAAAGAGGTGAAACTCTATGCTCACCTGAGGGAGCAGCTCAAAACCGGGAAACTGGTGACTTATCCGGCGCTCGTCACGGACATCCGTAACTTTGGTTTCTTCGTGGATGTCTCCACCCTGGGGCTCAGCGGCATGGTTCACCTGTCATCCGTGCCAGATGAGTTCTTTGTGTTTGATCCCGTCCGCACTCGACTGGTTGGCCGGCATGGAGGCCGTGTCATCAACCTCGGCGAGACGATGTCTGTGCAGATCTATCGAGTCGACAGTTTGAAGAAGCAAGTCGACTTCCGCATGGTGAGTGATCGACCGCAGGGAGAGCGGCCCGACAGCCGCACTCGTGACGAACGTGATCGCCAGCCGAGATCCCGACGCGACGGCCCGGAAGACCGGAGGCAAAGCAGGCCCAGCGGTGGGGGAGACAGTTACGCGAAAAAGTCACCCTTCAGATCGGAGTACAAGTCTCGTGATCGGAATGAAAAGAAGGGCAAACCGATCCAAGGCGGCGAGTCCCAGGCCAGATCGTCCGAGAAGGGATTCGGCAAGGAAAAGAGCCAGGGCAAGGGCAATGATGCTGGCAAATCTCAAGGGCAAGACCACGTCAAGGGGAAGGGCAAGTTCAATGGCAAACCTAAACCGAAGCCCCAACCTCAGCCCGATGCCAGCACCAAGCCTCAGGCTCCCAAGCCGCAAGGTCCAACGATCAAGCCTAAAGCTATGGACAAGCTCAAAGACAAAGCAAGGCCTGCAAAGCGCAAGGTGAAGCCGGAAGCAGAGTGAGTATTGATAATCGAGGTGGGAGGCTGATCACACGGTCTCCTGCTTCGAAGGATACTCCACCTGGACGCGCAGCGTCTTTGGAGTGCGGCGAGAATCGCCGCTTTGAGAGGTCTGCAACAGTGCGTGGTCGTGAGAGTTTAGCGGAGCCCTTGTAAACGTGCGTTCAAGCCCTGGAGATGAGATGTCGTGGTTGGAGGCTCAACAGGTAGGCGAAAGCGGCGATCTCGCCGCACACCAAAGCGGCTTCGCCGCCAGATTTTGACTGAGTTGGGTTCTAGGAAGTTTGTGGGCCTTGCGCCTCCCGCGAAGCAGGCCTCACTCATCCACTGTAAACTCAATTTCCCCAGTCCGCTGATTTTCGTTCCGCAACTGCCGCTTGATCACAATAGCTCGCGACTCGGGCATCGCAGCATTCAGTAGGTAAACACTGAGGCCGCCCAAGTGCCTGTTCTCCAGGGCAAGCTTGTGATCACCTGCCGTCAGTGATCGGGCCTCGATCACCAGGTCGAAATCCATCTCGATATTTCCTGCACCCGTCCTGAGATCTGCGGGTGAGGGGACCTTGCAGCGGACGAGCTTCAGATCCAACTCTCGCTCGCCGCCGTCCCATCGTACGCCGAGACTGGTTTTCACCGTTTCCGCGTAGTCGGAGGCTTCTTTCTCGCTGACGACACCGTCTTTGTTTCCGTCAATCTGCGCAATCGCGGCATCCGCAACGGCAATGCCAGGAGTGATCGTCAGTTGCACCCGTACCGCTGAAGGCTCGATGGCTACCACGATTGCCTGCAAGTACTCGTCAAGCCGGTGGCCGTAGCTCTGGGTGGCGAACAGCCCTCCGAGCAAAAGATGCAGTACCTTGCGTGTCACGGCTTGGTCCATTTCACTCCGTAGTCGTTGCTGGGGTCGCGGTACATGGTGTGAATGTGCTTCAGTGCATCGCCTCCGAGCTTCTGCGGTGCATACTCGATCATCACCGTGGGACCTTGAATGCGGAAGTAGGCAGAGGAGCCTTTCTCAGTGGGGCCGCTCCAGGAGAACCAGGTCTCGGCGAGGTTCTTCTTCATTTCTTCCAGCTTCGCTTTGGCAATCGCGCTGTGCGTGATGCCGGTCCATTCCGATGCAAGATCGAGCAACATTTCGCCCTGCTTTTCCGTCAACGCAGAGCCCTTGATGCCCTCTGGCTGAATCGTCTGACCATCGCGACCAGGGCCGAGCACCAGATCGTGCATTTGAAATCCCAACACGGCTTGCTTTCGCTGGGCTTCATCGAGAGAGGCCATGAGCGCAAAGGCCTTGTCCGTTTCCCCGCCCAGCGGGCGAATGGTCTTGCCCTCCAGTTCGTAAATGGCTGGCTGGGCCGCGGTGTGGCTGGGGGCCAGTGTGGCATGTTGGCCTGCCAGAGTGATGTTGAGCGCCAGGTGATGCCCTCCAAACTGGATCATCCACGGCTCTGTGGCAGAAGGACGGCCCAGGAAGGATACATAGTATTCCGCTTTGCCAAACATGTCTTTCCCGGAGCCTTTTCGGAGGACCTCATCGGCCTCCACCATCTGCATCACCTTCACATAGCCTTCCGGACTGAGCGCGACGGAAAGCAGGGTTATGACTGCCTCCCGTTGAGGATCTGTCAGATCGCCCATGCGCAGGCCTCCACGTTTCACAAAGGTGGTGGGAAGGTTCGACCACCGCTTGCGCTGCTCCGCGTCGTTGAATTCATACACCACCTTCCCTCGGGCGGCTTCATCAAGCGTTGCGAGGAACTTCTCTGCTGCAGTGGCAATGCCACGAGTGGCTTCACCGACCGCGGGAGAGGGGATGGGCTTTGTCTCCTGAGCCTGTCCATGAAGGAGGGGAGACGTGATGCAGGCAAGGACGAGGGAAAGCGTGAGTACGGTGCCTTTCATGGCGGTGTAGGGACTGTCTAAATTCTGTTCTGGATGACAGTGTAACTCCGCCCTCATGAAAGAGTCTTCAAAATAGTGAAGCCTCGCACTCCACGGTCTTGCCCGTGGTTGCCTGTCCACGCTGATCCAGCCACCGGCTGAACAAGGCGACGATGATGGCGCTGCCTGCCACCAGCGCGGCAAAGAGTGGTACGGCATTGAATCCGGGCCCTCGCTCAATGACAAGGCCTCCTATCCAGGCACCAATGGCATTGCCAAGGTTGAAGGCACCAATGTTCAAGCTTGATGCCAGGGTTTGCCCCCCGCCTGCCTTTTGCAGCACCCAAAGCTGCAACGGGGCCACCGTGGCAAACGCACCCACACCCAGCAGGCCCACGAAGAGAATCACGGCACTCTTGCTGTGAATGGCCAGAGTCATGCCTGCCAGCACCACCATGAGGAAAGCCAGTGTTCCCAGCAGGGTCGCCATCAGTTTCCGGTCAGCCAGCTTGCCGCCGACGTAGTTGCCCAACACCATACCCCCACCGAAGG
>JBGGMQ010000332.1:0-6567 GCA_041287975.1 Verrucomicrobium sp.
GCCGATGATCAGGGCCGGAGTGATGATCGCGAAGGTGAGCTGGAAAATGCACCACATGGCGTCCGAGATCCACCAGTAGCCAGCACCGGACTTGGTTGCGTCCACGCCTTCAAGAAACTTCATCGACAAGTCGCCGATGAAAGGAGCGGAGGCACCAGAGCCCGCGCCGAAGGCGAGGCTGTAACCCACTGCCCACCAGAGGATGGTGACAAGACCGGCAATGCCGAGGCACTGGGCAAGCACGGAGAGCACGTTCTTGCGGCGCACAAGGCCGCCGTAGAACAGCGCCAAACCAGGGAGGGTCATGAAGAGAACCAGCGCAGTGCTCGTCATCTGCCAGGCATTGTGGCCAGGGCCAGGGCCTGCGATGTTCGATGTCCATTCAACCTTGGGAGTGGCACCATCTTCAGGAATTTCGCCTGGCTTGCCATTGGTGATGTACTTTTCGAGGTCATACACGCGTTGCTCAAGGGTCGGACCAGCGGGAGTTGCTTCAGCAGCAGCGGCGGGAGTCTCAGCAGCAGGAGCCGGAGTGGCAGGCGTCTCCACAACAGGTGCGGGAGCGGGAGCCGGGGCTTCAGCGGCAGGAGCCGGAGCGGGCGCTGCAGGAGCTTCGGCAGGGGCGGGGGCCGCAGGTGCTGGAGCAGCATCCTGCGCGAAGGCGCGCCCGGATTTGACAGTCAAACAGGCCAAGCCTGCGACCGCGAACACGGTTACTAGATTGATCCACTTCTTTTTCTTTGTGAGCATGGTGTCGTTTGGGTTGAGTTGCATGAATCCGGCGTGTGCCTTCAGTCATGCAAATCAGCAAAGGCCGTGCCAACTTTTCCCAGTGGAAGAAGTATGTATGCGGGATGCACCTTTGTTAACCCTGCCATCCCAAGGAAGCCCTAGAAAACAGGCCCTTCCATTATTTTTGATAAATCGGCAAAAAGTGATAATGCACAGACAAACTGAGCAGTGCCAGAGCCGTGGTGTAGATGGGTCCTGCGCTCCGCTCATTTCCGTTTCGCGGTTGCCAGGATCCGTCCGGTTGTTGCAGCTCAACCAGCATCTGCTCCGTCTTCTGCCGGGCGACTGCGGCAAAGTCCCCGCCACGCTGGTACATTGCCTGGGCGTAGTAGTAGTTTCCGTAGTAAAACCAGGGCTCCGTAGGCGAAGGAGGATTCTTGAAGAGGTAGTTCGCACCTCCGATCACTTCCGGCGCGTCGTACTGGGCGCAAACCTGAAGCGAGAGCATGCCTGCTGCGGTGGTGGAAAACGTCTGTCGCCCGCCGTAGGGCTCGTAACTGAAGGCGGACTCCATGTCCAGCGGTCGGCCTTGAGCATCCCTGTCAGAACGGTAGCTGCGTTTCATGTACTCGACGGCCTTGTCGATCACTCCTTTGGGAACTTTGACGCCGGCGTTGTTGGCGGCCCGGAGGGCCATGACCTGCCAGACGCTGACGGAGATGTCAGAGTCACTGCTGCCCGGCTCATACCGCCAGCCGCCCCGGTTGGCCTCGCTCTTGATCACGTCCTGAGAGCGCATGATCAGCTCCACAGCCCGTTCCAGACGCGTCCGCATCCGGCGGTCCATCTCCTCATCCTGAGTCTGTCCCACCATCTCCGCGTACATCAGGGTCATGATCCCATGCCCGTACATGCGTGAGCGGTCACTCTGACCCAGGTAGCCCTCCTCATTGGGAACAATGTTGTCAGTCATGAAGCGCAGCGCTTTGGCTACGGACCGGCCTTCCGGAGTCGGATCCGTGGGCATGTGGCCCACACTGGTCAAACCCATGATGGCCATTGAGGTGAGCGCTCCACTGTGCTGTGGCACGGCATCACCCCGATTCTCATCAAGGAAACAACCTTGGGCTCTTTGCTGTGCGATGAGCCACTTCACAGCCTTGTCCACTGCACTCTTCACAGCTGGCGAGACCGCCGTTGGCCCCGGAGATGTCTGGGCAGAGAGGGGCCCTGCGACAACCATGCCCGCAATGATCAAATGCCAGATCACGTGCTTCACACCCCCTCGGAACGCGCGGCGAGTTTGAGGGTTGATCCTTGAGGATTCCTTGAAGTTTGGCATTTGAGTTTTGAAGTCTTGATTCAGCGTTTCGCCTTCTCCGCGATGGCTTTGTAATAACTCTCAATCGCAGCGCGGTATTCCGGGGAAGGCTCCTGGCGTGAGGCTTCGCTCAAATCCTTTGCCATGCGTGTGGGCAGGTGTCCCCAATCACCGCCTTGGATGACTCCCAGCACAGGGACGACCACATTGGCCTGACCCTGAGTGAGGTTGCCAGAGGCATCCTGGGAAGGGGACTGGTTTTGCCCTTTGCCTTGCTTGCTGGGCTGCTGTGCTACTTGCGAGGATTGCTGACCAGGGACCATGCCTTTTGAGCGCGCTTCAGCCATGCTTTCAGCTTGAGCCTGATTGGCTTCCGCGAGACTTTGCTGTGCACTTTGCTGGGCCTGTTGCCCCTGACCCTGGCCTTTTTGTTGCTGGCCTGGCTGCTGACCTTGCTGTGAATTGGCTTGGGCCTGCTCGCCAGGTTGCGAAGATTGCGGGGTTCCTCCCTCCATGGGGTTCACCGCCTGGTCGAGTTGATCGAGAGCCTGGGCCAACATCGAAGCTTTGGCTGCTTCCGAAAAGGAGCCTGCGGCAGGTGCATTCGCGGCCTGGGCAGCAGCAGCTTCCGCAGCGGCCTGCTGGGCCTGTTGACCGGACTGCGAGGCCTGCTCGGCATTCTGTGGATTGTTCTGGCTTGGATCGGCCTTCGTGGCAGCTGCCAGTTGCTTCAGTTTCTCGCTGGCCTCGGCCACCTTTTTTGCTGCCTTCTCCTGACCCAAGCGCTCCTGGTGACGGGCGACACGGGCCAGATCGTGAGCCCCTTGGCTTGTGGCCTGCGCGGCCATTTGAGGCTGACTTTGGGCCAATGCCAGATTGGATTGGGACTCTTGAGCCGTCTGTTCAGCAAGACTCCCCAGTGCCTTCTGCATCTGCGGGTTCTTCTTCAACTCCTTCTCCAAGCCTGCCAGCGCAGCTTTGGGGTCTTGCGCGGCCTGTTCCATTAACTTCGCGATGTTTTCGGCAGCTTTGAAGCTTTCATCCAGCGGTTGGTCAATGCCCAAGGCCTCTTCCATCGCTTTCTGGGCGGCTAGGGCATCTTGTGGCAATGTCTCGCCCTGCTCCATCTTCTGAAGATTCTGCGCCAGTTGGTTGAGAGCCTGGGATGTCTTTTTCTGAGCTTGAGCCGCCTTTTGCAGCGATTGCGCTTGCTGCGCACCCTGTTGGGCCTGAGCCGCCTCTTGCAGGCCTTGGGCGATTTGTGGTGCCTGTTGGCGGATCTGTTCCAAGCCGACATCGGAAGCTCTCGCCATCTGCCTTTCGGCTTCGTCGTTCAAATCGGCTGCATTGGCCTCTTGCCGCATGGCTGCCTGAAGGTCTGCCAGCTTTTGGGCATCGTCTTTGGCTTGCGGCAGCAAGGCGTTGGCCTGCTGTGCCGTCTGTTCCGCAGGCTGATTGTTCTCCGCAGCCTGAGCTGTCTGGTTCGATTTCTCCTGGGACCGTTGCAAAGCCTCTGCGGCATTCTTTGCCAGGTCACTGAGCTTGGGAGTCATCTCCTGCAATCTTTCCCGCGCTGCTTCAACCTTGGGCGTAAAGGCGCTGATGGATTCCGCGAGCCTGAGCTCTGCCTTGGTATTGGCTTCTAGGGCACGGTTCTGCTCTCTGGGCAGAGGTTGCGGCTGCTGCCCGTTTTGCTTCTGGTCTGCCATTTGCCGCTGCTGATTTTGGGTCTCGTCGCGTTGCCACTGGGCATTGTTGGCGGCCTCCTGCGCAGCATTGGCGGCTTCATTGGCTTGAGCTCGACGCAGAGTGTCTGGCAACTGGCGCAACTGGTTGGCTGCCGCTTGAGCCGCAGGCAGCTGGCTCTGAGGATCACTCTGCGCCAAGGCTCCGTCCTTCGCCTCCTGGAGCGCCATGGCAGCATCTTGAGCAAGCGAGTCGGCCTGCAAGGCGCGGCCTGCCTCGCTCAGATCGCGCGTTTTCTCCGCCACCGCCTTCATCTGCTCCGGGGTCTCTGCACGTTGCATCTCCTCCGCCAGTTGCTCCAGAGCCCGGCCCATGCGGTTCATGTCCAGGGCTGCTTGTTGCGTCGTCTGGCGGCTCTGTTCCCGCAGTTCACTTTGGTCCTTGAACTGACGGGCGGCGGCCTTCAGGCGGTCTACCGCCTCGCTCTTGGGAGACTCGCCTTTGGCCGGCTCCTTTTTCTGGTTGGCCGCCGTCTGGGCCCGGTCCCTGGCTTGATCCATGGTGGCGAGGGCCGGATTCTGATCTCGCAGCATTCGTTCCCTCATCTCTTGAGCCTTCTGTGTGGTCTCGTCCGCAAACCACCGGCTGGCATCGCGTGCCTGGTTGGCGGCATTGCGCAGCTCATGGGACTGGCCGTAAAGGAACTCGGGGGCCTGATGCTGCTTCTCGCTATCCAGCGAATTTTTCATCGCAGGCATCTTCTTTTCGAAGTTCTCGATGTGCTGGTTCACATCCCGTTTCCGGTGATCTTGAATTGCTTCCTTGAGGGCGATCAGGTCCTGTTTGGCATTCTCGGCCACGGCCAGTGCTGCCCGCTGCTGCTCCTGCCACTTGCCCCGCTCTTCAGGATTGCGATTGGCCTCGATCGACTTCTCCGCCAGTCGGTTTTGCTGGGGAGCCAGATGTTCCATCGACTCCTTCACTGCCTGAGCGGTATCTGCCGCAGCAAAGGCCTGAAGCGCTTGTGCCAATGTCTCCGCATCATTCGCTAGCTGATTGGCCGCGTCTTTGAACTGTCGTTCGTCAATCTGCTCTGCATTCGTCTGCTGCTGCAGCTCTTTGAGATGCTGGCCACGCAATTCAGCAAGGCGCTGCCCCGCGAGATTGGTCTCCAGTGCTTTGAGGGAATTCGGTGCTTTTTGAGCCGCTCTTTTAGTCTGTTCCCAGAGATCCTTGGACTTCTCATCCACACTGGCAAGCTGCTGTTTCAGCTTTGAAATCGCCGCCTCGGTTTCCTGCTCTTGGGCATCATTCTTGCGGTTCTTCCGATCAAGAGCCCGCACACGTTCTGCTTCCTTCCGTACATCCCTGACTTCCTCCGCCAGGCTCTTGGCCTGAGCCGCAAGGCGTCGTTGCTCAGCCGCCCACTGGAGTTGCGCGAGATTGAGCTTGTCCTCGACAATCAAGAGCCGCACTGGCGGCGACTCGGCTTTCTGACCCTTGAAGTCAGTGGCCACGAGTTTGACCAGCACGGAATCTCCCGTCTTCACCGGGAGAGGAGCCAACTTGAAAGTCGTCGCGACCTCCGCCTCTTTGCCCGATTTCTCCGCCAGGGGAGTCTCTTTCCAGTCTGCACCATTGATGGCATGCGCCAGCTTGATGGAAGCCAGTCCCACGTCATCACTCGCCTTGCCCAGGATCTGCACCGCGTCATCACTGCGGACTTCCATCTGATCCCGGGGCTCAGTGATGGCAACGGTCGGGGGAAGATCGGCAATGGTCTCAATGCGCCATGGAGAGGCTTCATCATTGGTGAATCCCGTCTCCTTCGCAGCCAGCGCAATCTGCCAGGCATCGGACTTGCCATTGATGGGAAATGAAATCGACAACGTGTCGGGCTGGTCCAGCTTCACTTCGACGGGTGTCGCATCGGGATTCAACGACGCCGCTGTCTTTGAGATCGGTTGATTGGTCTTGAGGGTCAGTTTGACTGTTGACCCTTCAAGAGCGGTGAGGTCACCGTGATCTTCCCTCAGCGACACTTCGGGCAACCCAGCATATGACGGGGGAGCGATCACTTTGGTAAACTCGATCACTCGGGGGCGAGCCCGAGCCTCAAAGGTGTGCCAGGAAGTGATGGCATCTCCGGCGATGATCTGGTAGCGGACGCTGGTCTGGCCGACTCCAATCAGGGCTTCGAACCGGTTCCCGCCCGCGTGAGTCAGCTCCATCTTTGCGGGTTTGCCATCGCCAGTCTGAGTTTCCACCAGAATGCGGCGCGGCGTCTTGCCCTCCACCTCGACCGCCAGTGGCACGGAGGATGCCATGGGGACCAGCGAGTTCGCCTTCACGGGACTGACGATGCGGAGCTTGGTACTGGAGGGGCGCGACAGATTGGCAAAAGGAAGTGCCGCCCGGGCAATGAAACCTGGGAGATGCAGGCCGGGCACAAAAGAGAGGCCGATGATCAACAGCACGATCAACACCATCGCCCGAATCCAGGGCTTCAACAGACTGGTGGGGAGGACTTTGTCGGCATTAAAGCCGGTAAGATCAGTGGCAACGTCGTCTTGAAGCCTTGCGCGGAATTCCGGGGAGTCGGGCAGGTTCTCCTGGGGGCCTTGGGAAAGCTCCACAGCAGAGAGGAGCTTCTCATGCATGCGCTTGTCGGCCACCTCCATGAGGCGGGCGGCCCCGAAGTGACCGCGGGCCTCATTGACGAAGCGCATGCTCAGCCACCAAGCTGAAATGAGGGCGATGACATAACCTGCATAGCTGATGCCGTGGCGCAGGCTGTCTGGCATGAAGGTGGCCCGGTCCAGAAGGGC
>JBGGMQ010000333.1:0-5194 GCA_041287975.1 Verrucomicrobium sp.
GCTCATAGAACATCCAGGGATCGAGCCCTTCCGGCCAGGAGGCCTGCCAGGGGTACGAGAGGTTAACTTGATAGATGTCCCCCGCCGCGATGTAGTCCTGCGCCTTGCGGACTCGGGTACAGAAATCTGCCTGCGTCATGCAGGGCTTGAAGACAGGGGATGCTTCCTGCTGCCTGTCCCCTGGCGATGCAGCGTCAGCGGTGATCCCCTCGGGCTCCAACCCTGTCTTCAACCAGCTCTGCGTGCCATGCTGGTAGACATGACATTTCGAAAAGCGGCCCAACGTGTATTGCCCATCGAATCCGATCCAGCCAAAAAGCCCACCAGTGGGTGCACCCAAGTCCACCACATGGTCCTGGCGATGCTCCTGCATCAACAGACGCAGCTTGTCCGCATCCTCAAAAATGTTCCCCGTGAGCACTTCCTCAGGGGCCTCGGCCACCATGGAAAACGAGTTGGCAGCCGCAGTGGCGCTATCCAGGAACACGACCTCTCCCCCTGCCTGCTTCGCACATGCCAGTTCCAGGGGCGAAGGTGGCCGGAGGACGTGGCACAATGCAGCATTGCCAACGGAGGTCACAGCCCTGCCAAGGTGGACGAAACAGGTCGAACTTCAAGGCAGAGTTCGCAGGAGATCACCTGACAGCTCCGCCAGGCATCGCTTTCGACCGGAGTTGTCCCCATGCATCCGTGGAGCCTCCTCTCTCCGTCAGTCGCGGGCGAAGATACGCCCACGATTGTCCAGCGATGGCAGCAAACCGACGAGATCCCAAGTCTGGCCCTGCGGGGCAATCAGCTCCCCAGTAGTCAACGTAAGCACGCCGCCGCCACGCAGTTCAATGCGAGTCTGCAGCACGCCTTTGCCATAAGTCTTGGCCCCCTGGCTGGCTGCGCGGGCCATTTTGCTGTTCACCAAGGCGGCAATCACGAGTTCCGCCGCACTCGCGGTGCCTTCGTCCTGCAGCAGGACAATCGCCGCGGGCTTGATCTCACGAGGCTTGGTGGCCGAGTTCACTTCATCTGGCTTTCCGCGAGTGCGTACCGTGACGATCGGCTCCCCGGCATCCAGGAAAAGACTCGCGAACTGGATGGCCACATCAAGATCCCCCCCCGGACAACCGCGCAGATCCAGCGTGAGCGTACTGCCCTGGCTGATCTGGGACAGGGCCGAGCGAGTCTCCTCAATGAGTTCTTTGCTGAACTTCCGCACCCGCAGCACAAAGCCGGTAACCTTTTTTTCCGTGAAAACGCTCGGGGTCGTGAGAGCTTCGCGAGTCACCCTCACGGTTTGCGCCCGGCCAAAGCCGTGCTCGACACGGAGGTTCACCTCTGTCCCCGGAGCTCCACGAATCAAACCCGCCAGATACTCCAGCGGCTTTTCTACCACGGGCTTGCCATCCACGGTCAAAAGCTTGTCTCCAGCCTTCACTCCAGCGGCTTCCGCCGGAGAGCCTGGGAGCGGGTAACAGAAAAACACCCCGTTCTTCTCGTTGATGGACATACCCACCCCGCTGCCAGTGGTCTTTCCCATGAGCTGAGCCAGACGAACGTCGTCCGCCTCCACATAGCGGGTGTAGGGATCGTGCTGTTTGCAGTAAATTTTGATGGCCTGCTCTGCGAGGTCCCGCAGAGACTGGCGTTGACCCGGTGCGGTGGAAAGCGCCTGGAGAGAACTCATGAACTCCGCCTCCGCCGCGCCATCGATCATGGTGGTGAGGTCTTTGTCCTGGCTCCTGGCCCCCTCCCCCAACGTGGCCACCAGCCCACGCAGAGCTTTGGTGTAGATAAGCGGAATGGGGTCATTCCGGTAGGCCACCGCATTCAGCTGACCCACTGCCTCCCGCACCAGGGCCGTCACGCCTGCCATGTCCGCCTCACTATCCTGGGCGACAGCGACGTTCGCGAACGTCGCACCCCAGAGAAGGCAAAGGGAAGCGGCGAGAGTGGAGGTGATCTTCATTCGGGGGAATTCAATGGCAACCGGACAGGCTCATGACATGACGGCGGAAAGGAACGACTTCCGTCAAAAAAAATGCTGCCCGGCTTTTGTCCTCACGAGGGGGACAGCAGCCAGGGCAGCAAAGGTCATGCCGAATCTGGACGAAGCGGCTGGAAGTCTTTAGTAGCCTTCGCGGCGGCGCACTTCATCACGCAGGTGATTGGTGCGGCTCTGCTGATAATTGGTATCGTTCTGCAGATTGTAGAGGTGTTGCTCACGTGCATCGATGCGGTCGTCCGCCTTGTTCTGGGACCAGCCAAAGAGGCCGCCCTGATTGGGGTCGCCGGTCGTGGCACAGGAACTGAGCAGACTGGCCGCTGCTGCGAGGGAAAGAAGCAAGGTGGAACGGATCATGGCAGGAAAAATAGGATTCACTGTGTTCTTGTCTCCGCCGTCAGGGTTGTGACACCTCGGACGGCGGAATACTTTGCATCAGTCACGCAATCGACCTTAGACGTCGATCTGGTTGCCGAGATCAGCCAGGCGTTCCTGGTTGTTTCCGATCGAGGAGCGCGTGCTGCGGAGGTCGCTCACGCGGCTGCGGAGGGAGGAACTGCCGGTCTCAGACACCACGCCAGTCTGGTCCTTGATTTCCACATCCACGCGCTGGACTTCTTTGCGGGACTCCTGCTGCATGACTACGACGGCCTGCTTGATGTTGCGCATTTCGCGGGTGTCGCCGCTGGCTTTGGCGCGGGAGAGGCGGCCTTCCAGCTCACGAATGCGCTGGTTCAAGGAACGGTTGTAGGCCACTGCCTTGGCGTTCACACGCTCAGCCTGGGAGATACAAGCATCGAGCCAGGCTTCCTTGGAGGCGTAGCGGGCCTTCTTGCGAGCCACGCTGTCGCCCACGGCGAGACCCGTCAAACCGCCGGCAGCAGCACCGATGAGGGCACCTTCCCAAGCGCGTCCACTCTGGTTGCCGATGATCCCGCCCGCGAGAGCGCCGATCACACCACCTGCGAGGGCACCTTCCGTGCGCGTCCGGGTCTGGTCATTCTGAATGTTGGCGCAGCTGGCCATGAAAGCCATGGCGGTGAGAGCAGCGGTGGACTGGATCAACTTCATCTTCATAGCGGGGATACAAACAGGGTTGTGAAAAAAACACTCCGGATGTGGCGGACGGACTCTCTCAAAACTTATCACATATGGCAAATAAATTCCTTTTTCTTCACACCGACGCTGCGCGAGAGTCAGCGACCCCTTTGCCCCTTTTTGCATGAACGGCAACATCACCCTCTGTTATCAGGACGAACTGCGCGCCTTTGCGCTGGATAAAAAAGCCACCGTCATCGGCACCTCCCCCAACGCGGATCTGCAGATCGCCGCGCCCGGTCTGGAGCCGACCCACGCCACTCTTGCCTGGGAGGCCCGCGCCTCTACGTGGGTACTGAGCGCTGGCACTCCGGCCGCCCAGCGCAGCCTGAGACTGAATGGCCAGATGCTCTCCTCCGTGGCTCCGCTGGAGGACGGTGACATCATTGAGATGCCCGACCTCCTGATCCGGTTCGGACTCACCTCGGCCATCCCGCGCTTCCAGGGTGTCGAATCGCCGGAAATTTCCCTCCGGGGTATGAGGAAAGTCATACTCGGTCGCGCAACCGGCGATGCCGCCGCGGGCGACCCGAAAGTGGAACTGGATGCTGAGGATGCCCGTGTTTCCCGGCAACACCTGGAGATCGAACAACCTGAATCCGGAGTGGCCTTCGCCTCTGACAAAAGTCAGGCAGGCACCCTGCTCAATGGCCAGCGGTTTGACCGACGCCAGCTTATTGTGGGTGACCGCCTCAAACTCGGCAGCTACACCTTCGAGTTTACCGGCACCTCGCTCCGGCAGGTCTCCGCCTACGGCGGGGCCAAGGTCGAATCCCGACACCTGACCTTCACGCTCGCCAACGGCCGCAACATCCTCAACGATGTCTCGCTGGACGTCACGCCCTGCTCTTTCGTGGGCATCCTGGGCGGTTCCGGCCAGGGCAAAAGTACGCTGATGAACGCCCTTTGCGGTGTAAACCCAGCCTCTGCAGGCGAGGTGTACATCAACGGCGCGCGCCTTGGCGATCCGCGCCAGATGGCGGCCTCAGGCATCGGCTATGTGCCGCAGGATGACATCGTCCACCAGGAGTTGACGGTCACGGAGGCCATCACCTACAGTGCCCGGCTCAAGCTGCCCTCTGCCACGCCGCGCAAGGCGGTGCGCGATCTCGTGGAGGAAACCATTGAACGTCTCGGCCTCGCGGAGCACAAGGAGAAGCGCATTTCCATGCTCTCTGGCGGTCAGCGCAAACGCGTGAGCATCGCCACGGAGCTGCTGGCCAAGCCCAGCGTGCTCTTCCTTGACGAACCGTCAAGCGGTCTGGATCCGAAGACAGAGTTCGACCTCATGTCCCTGCTACGCCGGCTGGCAGGCACGGACTGTACCGTCATTTGCACCACGCACGTGCTGGGTCGCGCCTACCTCTTTGACCAGCTGCTCTTCGTTCACGGCGGGCACGTCATCTTCAACGGCACACCGGATGAAGCGGAGAAATATTACAGAGTGGAGCGTGGGCTCGATGAAATTTATCTCAAGGTGGGGGGCGATGAAACCCGTACGGCGGTTCAGTGGCGTCAGGAGTTTGAAGCTTCCCGGCCCGAGGCCAAACCTCTCGCTTACCTGCCCCCGGCCCAGGATGATCCGCTGCTGAAAGCGCGACCCAAGCAAGGCCCCGGCTGGCTGCCCACCCTCATCATCCAGCTGCGCCGCCAGTGGAGCATTCTGAAGGCGGACTTGCTCAACCTGCTCTTCCTGCTCGCTCAACCCATGCTCATCGGCAGTCTGGTCGGCTGGGTGGCGGATGACGCGGTGCTTCGGATGTTCCTCTGCATCGTGGCCACGCTGTGGTTCGGCTGCAGCAACGGAGCCCAACAGATTGTGCGCGAGATCTCCATCTTCCGGCGAGAACGCGTCTGCGGCCTGGGATTAAACGCCTATCTCCAGAGCAAGTACGCCTTCCTCACCTTTGTGACGGTGCTCCAGGCCATCCTGCTCTTCATCGTCACCCTGGCCGTCGGACACCTGCTTAACCCGAGTGATCTGAAGACGGAAGACTTCTTCAAGAAGGTCACGGAACGTCTCACGCCAAGGCCCACCCAGATCATGGCCGGAGCTCCCGCAGGTTCCGCACCCGTGGCGCTGGATGAGTTCGAGATTGT
>JBGGMQ010000334.1:0-4132 GCA_041287975.1 Verrucomicrobium sp.
CCAACGGCTGAGGATCACCGTTCTGACTTTCAACGACTAACATCCCTCATCGGGAGTGAAGACTGCGCTCTCTGCGGGCATCGCGACGTGCACCCACCGGCTAATGGCTGAGATGCCTCCGGCATCCAACTTCCCAGGATCACTGGCGCGTTCTCAACGGTCATCTGTCCTGAAAGGGCTGCATACCCCGGCCCAGGGTTGACCGAGCCCCAAGCGAGGCCACCCTGGGTCTTCGCGGCTTCAAATGTCAGGCGTGGAATCCGGATATATTTCCTATTGCCTTGGACCATGAACGTCTCCACGACTTCTGCTGGATGTCCACGGGCGAGGTAGACACCGGACCGCAACAACTCCTTCGGTGTAGGGAATGATGCTCTGCACCCACACTAGCCCTCTGCGGGTGCAGATGCGGCAACCTCCGCCTTGGGGCCGATGCCGTGATGGGTGAGGTATTTCACACACGCTTCCTCGCCCATGTACTTGGTGAGCAGCTTGGGGTCGGTCTCAGTGACATCGACGAGGATGAGCCCGTCAAGACAGGATGCGAAGTCCTTGTCCACATTGAAGCTCAGCAGGGTGCCGTTGAGCCGCAGGTAGTGCTTGAGCAGAATGGGGATGCCTTTGCCGTCCTCCTCCAGGCTGGAGATGAGGGCGGAGAAGTCGTCCACATTGTCGAGGTCCGCGGAAATAAACTCCCGCAGCAGCTTGCGATTCTTCCCATAGCGGAAGGGTTTGCGTGGCTTCACCCAGGTGGCGAGGTCTGGATGGAAGTTGTTCTCCTGAAGAAACTCGACCATGAGCTTCCGTGAAAGGCCATGGTAGGACTGGCTGATGCTGACGGGGCCGTAGAGCTTGGTGTAGTGGGGATTCTGGCAGACCCAGGTGAGGACGCCTTTCCACAAGAGAGGCAGGGCGCTGACACTGCGCTGATAATTGGGAGCCACAAAGCTGCGCCCCATTTCCAAAGCGTTTTCCAGATGTGCAAGAAAAGGCTTCTCGAACTTGAAGAGGGTGCTGGTGTAAAGCCCCTTGGCTCCGTAGCGCCGCATGATCATGTCCGCACGCCCCAGGCGGTAGGCTCCGGCGACGCGGCGCTCTTTTTCGTCCCAGAGGAAGACGTGGAGGTAATAGTCGTCGTAGCGGTCGAGGTCGATTTCTTCACCAGTCCCCTCGCCCACCAGACGGAAGCTGACTTCACGTAGGCGGCCGATTTCGCGCAGGAGGTTGGGGATCTCTGCTGCAGAGGCGATGAAGACACTAAAGTTCCCCTGCTGGACGATGGGGCCACCGCTCTTGCGCAGGCGGTCCACTTCAAGCTCATAAGCCTGCTGCAGCGTCGCGCTTTGCAACGCGGAAGCTCCAGTCACAGGCGTGGGAACCGGGGCCACCATGGGTGCCTCGGCGAGTGCTTTGACGTTGGACTTGGGGACAGCTTTCGGACGCTGGCTGAGGATGAAGGTGTGCAGACGCAGGTAGCGGGTAAGGCTCTCATCGTCCTCAAATTTTTTCAACCGACTGAAAGGGATGGGCTGTCCCACCTTCACATACTCAGTCTCGCGTGTTCTATGAAATAACTCCCGAAACAACAGCCCGGTGCGCAGCATGGGGTGCACGAGGCCCGCCCCCTGAAAGAGGACGCTGTTCTGCCCCTCAAAGTAAACCGGAAGCACCGTGGCCTTGGTACGGCGCACGAGGGCGCCGACGTGAGAGCTCCATGGGCTCTCCTCCACGCCGCGGCCCATCTTGTAGTGGGCGACTTCACCACTGGGGAAAATGGCGAGCGCTCCGCCCTGGTTCAGGAAACGCAACGTTTCTTTCATAGGACCCAAATTGCGCTGGGCACTCTGTTCGCCATTGAAGGGATCCACCGGAATGATCCAGGGCTTCATCTCCTCAATCTCCCCCAGGAGGAAATTGGTCATGAAGCGGACATTGGGCCGGAACTGGGAGATGAAGTCCCCGAGGATCACGGGATCCAGGATGCCAAAGGGATGGTTCGAAATGATGATGAGCGGACCTTCCGTGGGGAAGGTGAAGTTCTGCGGCAGGTCCACCTCGTAGCGGCCGCCGATCTCCTTCAGCCCGGTGGAGAACCACGCACGGGCGGAGGGATAGTCGGGATGCTTCAGATAACCATCGCGGGTGCGCTCGTAGAGATCATTAAAATCCCGAATGCCCAAACCACGCTCAACAACCGGCGCAGCTAGCTTGTAGAGATTTTTTTTGAGCGGACCCTGGAGTCGGGAAGAGAGATCGATAACCATGTGAGGGGCGCTGGCCGGAGATGAAAGGTGGGGTGAACTGACAGCTGGCCGGAGACCGCGCCATGGTGGTACGAGGCTCAAAAGTGTCAAGAAACAAGGCTGTTACCTTCCCTGCGTGAAGAATGATTCACGCAAGAGCGAGGGCGTAGCCAACCTGATGCAGGCGGGGGATTTCCCGGCTCAGTGGGGCCTAGTTGTCAAAGCGGATGTCGTCCACGAAATCTCCCACACGAAGCCCTGCGGAGGCTGCATTCTGGGCGGGACGGCCCTCGATTTCCAGACCTGCAAAAGTGATGCTCTGAATGCGGCTGTCGTCATTCCAGCCCCGGAGGAACCCCGGGCGACTCTGGGCAAAGTGGACGTCTTCGAACCGAATGTCCCGAATGGAGCCGCCTCCAAGGAGGTGGATGGCAAGATTGTTGCGCCCACAATTCTCCACCCGGATATCGCGGAAGGTGATGTCCCGCCAGTCCCCTTTGCCCTCGCCGTGCATGAGCACCAGCGCATCCCGGGCCTGCACGATATCAACGTCTTCAAAACGAATACGCTCCATACCGTTGTGGGCAAGTGGTCCGCAGCGCAGGGCCCGCGCACTGGTCACCGCGACGAGGCGACGCATGACGACCTGCTCTGTCGGCGCGGCTTCCCCGCCAGTCACAGCATATGCATCCTCGGTGGTGTGCACGAGGCAATCCTCCACAAGGGCGCGCTGAGAGGCGGAGATGCGAATGCCATCCACGCAGTCGCTGCTGGAGAGGTCGTTGATGACTTTGATCCGACGGATGGCAATGTCGTGGCTCTCCGAAATATTGAGCGCTACCGCTGTGGTCTCCTTGCAGATGACGCCGTCGATGGAGAGGCAGTGAGACATCTGCGCCTCGATGCAGGAGGCAAGCAGCCGCGATTCCTCGCGTGCTGCTGGATCCCCCGCAAGCGCTTGGCCCCGGGCATCGATGGTGCCCCGGCCGAAGATTCGTACATGCTCCACGCCATCCAACCGGATGAGAGCCGCCGTGCGTGTAGTTCCCGGGCTGAGGGGGCATTCGTCGTAAGCTTCAGGCACATCATTGGCTTGAAGCACGGCCCCTGGGGCAAGGTAGAGTTGGGTGCGGCTCCGCAAATGAATGCCCGTAGTGGTGTACAACCCCGGAGGTAGCACGACTATGGCTCCATTTCCCAAGGTGCCGGCGTCGTCGCATGCCTTTTGCAGTACGGTGGTGCAGTCTTTCGCACCCGAGCGGTCCAGATTGTAAGGGGCTGCGGAGACGTCCAGCAGCTTCTTCTCATCCGGCAGGCCATCTTCCGGGGGATCTGCGAGCAGGAGAAGGCGCATGCCGTTCACGGCGACGACCATGTACTTGGAGGTTAGCATGCTGAACTTCAGCCGACCGCCCTCCAGAGTGACAGGGATTTCGCATTTTTGCGGGCTGACCGTCCAATGGCGGACGCCGCCGGGGACCTCTACCTCCACATCCGCGGAGCCTGGGAGGGTGAGGGGCGCGTAAGTACAGTTGAGCTGGCCTCCCACCCAGTGTTCGATCACGGGGACTTGCTGGTCATTCACCCAGACGTTGATGACGGGGGGGCGGTTTCTCTCCGCATGGAGTCCGGCGGCACCCCCTGAGAAAACAGCGCAGATGAGGATGAGAAGGGCTGGCACCAGATAATGGCATCCCCTTGCGGCCAAAGCCGTCGATCCAGGCAATGACGCATTTTCAGCCATAATGCAGAAAACTTTGAGCCCAAGCCAACTAGCAACGAAAGATCCGATGCAAGGAGAAGCCTACCTCAAAAGGAGCCTCCCCGTAAAGCTTAAACGATGGCTTCGACAGCGCTGGTCGGCGGTGCGTTGCAATCTCGCCGGGCGG
>JBGGMQ010000335.1:0-4917 GCA_041287975.1 Verrucomicrobium sp.
GCGAGATCAACTGCAGACGCGCCGTGATCCTGGCCGTGCCACTGGTACCACGCGCGCTCAGAGTGCCCCGGCCGTTGACCGCCACTACGGAAGGAGCGTCACTCTGGTACTGGAGCGCCTCCCAATCCGTGACATCCCCCACCACTCCGTCGTTGAAAGTGGCGAGCACGGTAAACCTGTTTTCGTCGGCCCCGAGATGAACGCTCAGCGACCCGGGAGTAAGCCAAATCTTCTGGACCGTGTCATGAACATGAACCCGGAACTCGGTGCGAAATTCGCGACCCTGGGGATCGAGCGAATCCACAAACAGGACTGCGACGAGAAAATTGTTCAGGGGCGGCTTGGTGGCATCAGTGCGAAGGCTGGCAACGACGCTGCCCGTGAAGAAATCGACCGCCACTGAATGGGCGCTGGGCGCGCCTTCGAACAAGGCGGTGAAGGTAAGCGAAGCGGTGGCGGCATCCACCGGCAGATCGAAAGCATCGATCAAGGATTTTGATGGGGGGCCGCCACGCAAAACGTGAAGGTCGTAGCCCTCTCCTTCTTTCCACTGTAGCGGGTCTGCCATACCTAAGTAAGACTCAATGGTGCAGAGCAGCTTATTAGAGGGGGCGGAGGAGGAAACGTCAACTGTTAACGCACGGAGAAATACGCGTGGGCATGGTTGGTGATCGCGAACTATTGTTGGGGGGGGGAGGTGAAGTGAAGGATTGGAGGAGGGTTTCGTGTTACCACAGAGACACAGAGGCACAGAGACTGATGGAGTTTGAGATATGGAATCTGGGTTGGCGATCAGGAGTTGTTCGACTGACCCGCCTAAAGGCGGAACTCCAACAATGCTTGGGAGCTGGGAGACGTGGGGTAATTTGAGCGGTCTGCGGTGGGGCGGGCCTGAGCCGACTGAAGTCGGTAATCCAACGGTTTCGTGGGAGTTAGGAGCGAGGAGTGGATTGGATGGTTCCACTGAACGGTCGGGACGACCGAACTACTTTGTCAGGTCCAGGAAGGTGCGGTAGGGGGTGGTGGCGCTGGTGAAGGCGGTGTGTTTGGATTTGGTGAGGGGGGCGAAGGGAAGCAAGGTTATTTCCACATTCTTTTTCTTCAAGACTCTTTTCCAGGTGCCTATGACTTGACCGTCTGCGACCATGGTGGGGAGGAAGATGCCGTTGTTGCCGGGGACGATTTTCGAGGCCTGGGCGGGATCGAGGGAAGCACTGCGGTCTTTGTAACCGAGGAGGATTTCGTCGAAGCCGGGAAGGAGGTGCACGGCGGGGGATTTGGGCTTGGTTGAGGGAAGGTCGCGGCGCAGCCAGTAGTCGGTGGAATTGACGGTGAGCTTTTCGAGGGAGGATGAGGCACCCTCGAGGCCGGTGCGTGCGTCGGAGAGTTTGACGCCTGCCCAGCCAGCGAAGTCGGCGAGGGTGGCGGGGCCGCGGCTGGTGAAGAAGCGGCTGGCGAGTTCGACAAGGGCTTCGGTGCCCGTCAATGAGGTGCTGGTGGGATTGGGAATCCACTCATCAAGAAGGACGAAGGTCTGGGATTTGCCCTGACGGGGCCCGATGCAGAGGAGGCCTTCCTGGCTGAGGCGCCAGAGGATATGGTAGCCGCGCTGGCTGGTGGTGGAGATCTTTGACTGCTCGAGGAGTTGCAGCAGGGCCTCGCGGGTGAGCTGATGGCCGCCGCGGAGGGCTTTGAGGAAGATCTTTTCACACCTGACGAAGATGGTGGCGTCGAGCTCGAGCTGGCGCTGGCGGAGGGCGCTGCCTGCAATGATGCGCGGGGTGAGAAGCTGAAGCATCCAGCGCACGTCTGCTGGATTGACGAAGTGGAGGGTGCCGCGCATGGGCCAGGTGCGGACGATCTGGCGGTCGGCGATGGCTTGCTCGACCTGGGCCTCAGTAGTGCCTGAGGGGAGGCGGACACCGATGGCCCAGAGGGCCTGGAGGTAATCCTGGGCCTGCATGCCGCCGAAGTGGCTCACGACGGCGGCTGGATCTGCGAGAGTGGCACCAGGACTGGCGAGTCCTTGGGAGACCATGCGGAGGCGGGCGAGATCACGGGAGGTCATGAGAGGGCTGGAGCGTGATTTAGAAGGTGCCGGGATGCAACCTTCGTCCGCGAGACGATGAAGCCGATGGCCAACCGGGACACGGCAGTCTGCCAGTCTGCGCTGCGCAGGTGAATGACTTTTCCGCCACGCGACGGGCGCGTCCCTGCACTACGGAGGAGCGTTCCCTACGGGATGACTCCCATTCCTGCTCATTCGCTGGATGAAAACGTTTCATTGCCCCGGCTTGCAGGGGGCTCGCTGAACGGTTGCACGCCCTGCCATCGCGGCTTAGTCTCCGTGCCCTGAAGTCTCCGGATTTCAGGGGCTTCCAACCTCTCTTTCCTCCCCTCCCCGCCTCAACACATGTCCGAAGACTTTGAGAATCCCTTCCAGGAAACGCTCATCCAGCGCCACAGCGCGGAACCTTGCACCGTGGTGATCTTTGGTGCGACTGGGGACCTGACGCACCGCAAGCTGATCCCGGCGCTGTACAATCTGGCTGTGGGTGGCGATCTGCCGCCGCAGTTCAAGGTGGTGGGCTTTGCCCGCCGCGACAAGGCGGATGACGAGTTCCGCACGGAGCTGGAGGAGGCCAACAAGAAGCACTCCCGCCAGGGTCACGATGATACGGTGTGGGCGAACTTCGGCAGCAGCATTCACTACCACAAGAGCGAGTTCCAGGATCTGGAGGGCTACAAGAGCCTGAAGACGCTGCTGGAAAAGTTTGATGCGGAACGCGGTGCCCCGGCCAACCGGCTGTTCTACCTGGCGTCTGCGCCGGAGTTTTTTGACCAGATCATGACGCTCCTCCGGGAGAGCGGCCTGAATGAAGGCGCGGGCGGCAAGTGGGCCCGGGTGGTCTGTGAGAAGCCGTTTGGCAAGGATCTGAAGACGGCCCGCCACTTGAATGAAGTGGTGAGCCAGACCTTCCATGAGAGCGATACCTACCGGATCGACCACTATCTGGGCAAGGAAACGGCCCAGAACATCATGGTGATGCGGTTTGCGAACCACATCTTTGAGCCGTTGTGGAACAGCCGCTTCATCGACCACGTGGAGATTACCTGTGCGGAGAACCTGGGCATGGAAGGTGGCCGCGGGGGCTACTACGACACAGCGGGTGCGCTGCGCGACATGGTGCAGAACCACCTCTTCCAGCTGCTGAGCCTGGTCGCCATGGAGCCACCGACGGGCCTGAGTGCGGACGCGGTGCGCGATGAGAAGGTGAAGGTGATCCGCTCCCTGCGCCGCTGGCGCGGGACGGACGAGATCGCGAAGAACGTGATCCGCGCCCAGTACACCAAGGGCAGCGTGGACGGTGTGGAGCGCGTGGGCTACCGCCAGGAGGACCGGGTGAACCCGCAGTCCAACACGGAGAGCTATGTGGCGCTGCGCCTCTTCATTGACACTTGGCGCTGGCAGGGTGTGCCCTTCTACATGCGTGTGGGCAAGCAGCTCCCGAAAAAGGCGACGGAGATCTCTGTGCACTTCAATCATCCGCCGCAGGTGCCTTTCGCCACCAAGGGCCAGGGCGGTACACGCAATGTGCTGGTGTTCCGCATCCAGCCGGATGAAGGCATCTCCCTGCGCATGATGTCGAAGCTGCCCGGAGTGCAGCTCCTGATGCAGCCTGTGAAGATGGACTTCCGCTACAGCACGAGCTTTGGCAAGGCGAGCCCTGAGGCCTATGAACGGCTGCTCCTGGACGCAATGGCGGGTGATGCGACCTTGTTTGCGCGTCGCGATGAGGTTGAGAACGCGTGGGCGTTCATCGACGAGATCGAGCACGCCTGGCACAATGACGGCCCACAGCCGCCGATGTGCGAGTATCCTGCTGGATCCTGGGGGCCAAAAGAGGCGGACGAACTGCTGCAGAGCGACGGACGGGTGTGGCGGCGGCTTTGAGCGAATTTTTAGACAGGATTAACAAAATTTCTGAAGGATTTACAAGATGAGGAACCTGGGAGTGCGGTATTGATTTAGACAGAATTTACGGAATTATTTTTAGGAGGTCGAACGGTCGGTTGGGTGTGTTGACACTTTGAGACGGAGCAGGAGCCATGGGGGATCCTGAAGCGAATTCTCATTCCAATCGTTTTGTTGATTTGGCCTGAAGGTCATTCCTGAAGCTCATCTTGTCTTGCCAAGGGGGTCAGCTTGCGCTGGCCCGCTCCCCTTCCCTTTTTTCATTCGAATTCATCCATTCCTACTGCAATGAGCACTCTTACTGACGACTCGCTCGCCATCCTGGGCCAGGAAGTACCCCTCGGCCGCGTGGACAAGGCTCTGAAGGAACTCTGGGGCGCAGACAATGCGCGCACCAAGGCCTCGCTGATGAACTTTGCGATCTACAGTGAGGACCCTGCCTCCCTGGAGAAGAACACGGCGCTGCTGGCGGACATCACGCAGGAGCACGCTTGTCGTGGACTGCTGATCCTGGCACTGCCGGGCCAGGGGCCAGCGAGGGCGAGGGCCTGGATCACGGCGCACTGCCAGCTGCATGAGGGGCACAAGTCCGTGTGCAGCGAGCAGATCTCGTTTGTGCTGGAAGGGGGCAATCTGGATCAGGTGCGGAACATTGTTTTCGCTCATCTGGATTCTGATCTGCCGCTGGTGTGCTGGTGGCAGGGCGACCTGACGGAAAGCTTCAGCGAACGTCTCTACAGTGTGTTTGACTTGCTGTTTGTGGACAGCTCCACCTGGACGCAAGCAGCGCGGGACCTGGCAACGCTGAAGGAGGCGCAAGGGCAGAAGACGGCCCGCTTCCGCAGCTATGACCTGAGCTGGCTGCGCTCCCACCTCTTCCGGACGGCGCTGGCATCGTGCTTCCAGTCAGCGGTTGCCATTGGAGAGTTGCAGCGGCTGCA
>JBGGMQ010000336.1:0-6584 GCA_041287975.1 Verrucomicrobium sp.
TTTTAACGTTTTGATCCCGCCCCCCTGCTCTTGGACAAACAGGGGTGTCCAGAGAGTGGCGTTTGGTGAGAAGCGGTTGAAGGTGGTCCGCCCCTGCTCTCGAAGTGGATTCAGAAAGGAGTTTAACTTCTTTTGGAGTTCGCTATGGAGTGGCGCTCAGGCGGATGACGCTTTTGGCAGGAGGCTTGGTCCCAAGGGCTGGCTGCCGGCCATGAAGGTTGTCGCCTTTCCTGGGAACTGAACTCAAAACCGCCGCCAAGTTTTTCTATGCGCTATCGCCCGCTGCCTGCCGCCGTCTTTGCTGCTGCCCGGAAACGTCTTGCCCGGTTGCTGCCGCCGGGGGCCGTGGCGATCCTTCACGCCAACGATGTGTACCCTACGAATGCGGATGGCACGATGGGCTTCGTGCAGAACAGCGACCTCTTCTACCTCAGCGGCGTGGACCAGGAGGAGACGATCCTGGTGCTTTTTCCTGATGCTCCCGATGAGAAGATGCGGGAGATGCTCTTCCTGCGGGAAACCAGCGAGACCATTGCCGTCTGGGAAGGGGATCGACTGACGAAGGCGCAAGCAACGGAGCGCAGCGGTGTGCCAGCCTCTTCCATCCATTGGGATGACCAGTTCGAGCGGTATTTCCGTACGGCCATGTGCCAGGCCAGGCAGGTGTTCCTGAATTCCAATGAAGCCCTGCGTGCGAGAGTGGAGGTTGAGACACGCGAGCGCCGCTTTGTTGCCCGCTGTCAGCGTGAATTCCCGCTCCATCGGTATGAGCGACTGGCTCCTTTCATGCATGAACTGCGAGTCGTGAAGGCCCCCGGCGAGATCGATGCCATCAAGCAGGCCATCGACATCACGGACGGCGCCTTTCGTCGAGTGCTGGACTTTGTGAAGCCCGGCGTCATGGAATACGAAGTGGAGGCTGAAGTCATCCACGAATTCATCCGCCGGGGCGCTCAAGGGCATGCCTACACCCCCATCATTGCCAGTGGGAAGAACGCCTGCGTCCTGCACTATATCCAGAACGAGGCTCCCTGTGGGAATGGCGATCTGCTGCTCATGGATTTTGGCGCACGGCATGGCAACTACAATGCGGACCTCACGCGGACCATCCCTGTGAACGGTAGATACACTCCCCGGCAGCGGGCCGTGTATGATGCAGTGCTGCGGGTGCACCGCCATGCCCGCAAGCTCCTGAAACCCGGCGTGCTCATTGGTGAGTACCAGCAGCAGGTGGGTGACGTTGTGGAGCAGGAGTTGGTCAAGCTCAAGCTGCTGACCAAGTCAGAGGCGAAAGCAGCGCGGGTCAAGAATCCGGATTCGCCGGCCTATAAGAAATACTTCATGCACGGCACCAGCCACCTCCTGGGCTTGGATGTCCATGACGTGGGTGACACCACCCGCAAGATCAAGGCGGGCATGGTCTTCACCATTGAGCCGGGGATCTACATCCGCGAGGAAGGCATCGGCGTCCGCATTGAGAACAACGTGGTCATCACGGCCAAAGGCAACAACGATCTCATGGCCAACATTCCCATCGAAGCGGAGGAGATTGAGGCGCTGATGGCGGGGAAGTTGAGGAAGTGAAGATGAAAAGGATGGACCACCGAGGCACAGAGAACACAGAGACTGATTTTTTTGGATAGCCTCTGGGGACGGTAACTGCGGATCTTGGGAGCACTATTTTTTGAGGATTTCCAGGAACGCTTTCATGCCTGCGGAAAGCTTGCCGCTGGTCGCATGGGCGAAGACATGAGTGATCCGTGGGGCCTCTTTGAGGCGCAGAACGGCGGCGGATTCTCCCATGAGGTTGGCGAGGCTTTCGGGCAGAAAGGCGACTCCGGAGCCGGCGGCGACCATGACGGCCACGGCTTGGGCTCGCGGCGACTCAAGAACGATACGAGGACGAAAGCCTGCCTCACGGCAAAGGTCGCGGACAAAAGTAGCAAAGACCGGAGCCGCCTCACTAGCGACTGCGACGAAGGATTCCCTGGCGAAGTCTTTGATGGAGGGCTTTTTCTTCTGGCCTTGGGTCAGTCGATGACCTGAGGGCACGAAAGCGACCAGTTCCTCCTGGCGCCATGGCACGTACTGAATGCCCGCTGGTCGCTCTTTCTCGTCGGGCATCAATCCCACGAAGCCTCCGTCCAGCGTGCCCTGCATGATGCCCTGCCATTGCTCCGCTGGAGGCATGTCATGCAGCATCACTTGCACCTCAGGATGCGCGTTGCGAAAGGCTCGGAAGGACTCCACCAGTTTCCCACTGAGCACGGCACTCACAAATCCCAGCCTAAGACGTGCGGTCTCGCCGCGCACGCTCCTTTTGACGGCTTCCCCTGCTCGCAATAGCTGAGGTAGAATTCCCCGCGTCTCCTCGTAAAAGACCGCTCCCGCCGTGGTCAGAGCCACATGATGCTGGGTGCGGTCAAAGAGAGCTGCCCCTATCTTGTCCTCCAGGATGCGGATGTGCCTCGAGAGAGGGGGCTGGGCCAGATGGAGTCGTCGTGCTGCCCGGGTGAACGACAACTCCTCCGCCACAGCAATGAAGCACTCCAGCTCTCTCAAAGAATAGTCCATACCGATACGGTATCACAAACCGACAGAAGGTGTTATTCCAATATGACAACGCAGGGTTATTTGAAGGCCGCGATCAAACCTTTGTTACCTCCACTCACCCTTCACCATGCTCTCTCATACCATCAAGAAAGGTCCACTGCGTGCCCCGCATCGCAGCCTGCTTCGCGCCACGGGGGCCATCCAGTCCGAGGAGGATTGGGACAAGCCCTTTATCGCCATCGCGAATTCGTTTGTGCAGATCATTCCCGGGCATGCACATCTGGATGTGGTGGGGCGGAAGGTGCGGGAGGCGGTGCGCGCTGCGGGCGGGGTGCCGTTTGAGTTCAACACCATCGGTGTGGATGATGGTATCGCCATGGGCCATGGCGGCATGAAGTACTCTCTGGCCTCCCGTGAGATCATTGCCGACAGTGTGGAGACCATGCTGCGGGCTCACTGCTTTGACGGGGTGGTGTGCATCCCGAACTGCGACAAGATCGTGCCCGGCATGCTCATGGGTGTGGCGCGCGTGGATATTCCTGCGGTGTTTGTGTCCGGAGGTCCGATGAAGGCAGGACGACAGCCGTCCACGGGCAAAGCCTTGAACCTCACCTCGGTGTTTGAGGCCGTGGGCGCGCTTTCGGCTGACCGCATCACGGAAGAGGAGTTGACGGAGATCGAGCAGCACGCCTGCCCCACTTGTGGGTCTTGCTCGGGCATGTTTACCGCGAACTCCATGAACTGCCTTTGCGAAGCGCTGGGGCTGGCGCTGCCAGGGAACGGGTCCATCCTGGCCACGGATCCCGCGCGCGACCGGCTTTTCGCCGAGGCGGGGCGTACCATCGTGGAACTGGTGAAGCACAACCTTCGCCCCTCTCACATCCTTACGCGGCAAGCCTTTGAAAACGCCCTGGCGCTGGACATGGCCATGGGTGGCTCCTCCAACACCGTGCTGCACACCCTTGCGATCGCCCATGAGGCGGGCGTGCCCCTGACCATGGCGGACTTCAACACTTTCAGCGACCGGGTGCCGCATCTTTGCAAGGTTGCCCCCTCTGGGATCTATCACATGGAGGACATCGACCGGGCGGGGGGTATTTCCGCGATCCTCAAGACTCTCAGTGGCAAACCAGGAGTGTTGCATCTCAATGCCATGACGGTGACATGGCGCACGTTGGGGCAGACGATTGCCCATGCAGAAGTGCGGGATGCTGACGTGATCCGCCCCCTGGCCAACGCCTATTCTGAGCGGGGTGGCCTGGCCATCCTCTTCGGCAACCTGGCTCCGAAGGGCAGCGTGGTGAAGGCGGCCGGGGTATCCCCCAGCATGATGAAGTTTACTGGCCCTGCAGTGATCTTCGAGTCCCAGGAAGCCGCCCACCAAGGGATTCTCACCGGGCAGGTGAAGTCCGGGGACGTGGTGATCATCCGCTATGAAGGCCCTCGCGGTGGACCAGGTATGCAGGAAATGCTAGCCCCCACTGCTGCTATTGCGGGTCGCGGGCTGGGTGACTCCGTGGCCTTAGTTACGGATGGGCGCTTTTCCGGGGCGACTCGCGGTGGGTCCATAGGCCACGTGTCACCCGAGGCCGCGGCAGGTGGACCCATCGCCCTGGTGGAACCCGGCGACCTCATTGAGATCGACATCCCGGCACGGGGGATCAACCTCTTGGTGGACGATGCGACCCTGGACGAACGTCGGCTGCGCTGGCAGGCGCCTCGTGCCAAGGTGGCCGCGAGAGGGTTTTTTTTTTTTTTTTCGAAGCTCGTGGAAAGCGCGGATACAGGGGCAGTGCTTTGCTGAAAATTATGAATTATGAATTATGAATTATGAATTATGAATGCGGAATGCGGAATGCGGAATGCGGAATGCGGAATGCGGAATGCGTGTGGTTCGAGGTAAGGTGTAGATCGGACGCCTGTCTGTTGCCAACCCACCCCACGAATCACATCCAACCTCCCCAGCACACTTGTAGCAGCCGACGTGAGGAGGCTCTAGCTGTGCTTCTACGGCGGGATATCCGTCCCAATACGTGGTAGTCTCCTGATACTTGATCGTCGAAGCGGCAGGCGGGCCCCATAGACCTTCAGTAAGAGCCTCCTCACGTCGGCTGCTACAGGGGACAGGCTGTTGATGTCCAAAGGCAGATGGTGAGTCAGAGGGGTGAACAGCCGCCATCGGCCTGAAGGCTGACGCTCTAATGATGTGCCATTCACCTTATCTCATTCACCCCAGAGCTCCCACGCCCTCAACTCCGTATCACTACGGGCATACACGCGACTCCCTGCGAAGGCGGGGTGGGCCCAGGTCTTGCCGATGAGCTGGTGGCGGCTGAGTTCTTCCACCTTCTCGGGGGTGAAGCGGGCGTAGAAGAGTTCCCCCTTGGCATTCAGTCCGCAGGCGAGGTTGTTCTTCTCATCCGCCCAAACGAGGCTGATCTGGGGATTGCGATCCTTTGGGGTGAGTTGGTGCCCGTCTTTCCACTTGATGGCACCGTCCTTGAGTTGGAAGCAGATCACTCCCTCGGCCTTGGTGAGCAGGTAGACGTGGCCGTCTTTGTAAAGAGGCTGGCTCATGAGGCCGCAAAGCGTTTTCTCCTCACTCCATTCCAGACTGACGTCTTTGAGCTCCGGGCCCAGACGGAGGGCACGGGAACCATGCCAGTAGCCGGAGACGAAGAGCAGGCCTTCATGGTAGAGCGGCTGGGCGATGGAGACGCCGTAGGTTATTTTATAGGGAAACCTCCAGTGCTCTTTGCCAGAATCAGGATCCAGGCTGGAGATGTGCTGGGGCCCCCACTGAATGAGCTGCGGACCGGCGGGTGTGCTGAAGACGACGGGAGTGCAGTAGCCTGCGGGATCCTCCCCGCCCCGCCAGCGCTCCTGGCCGCTCTTTAGGTCTAAGGCGACAATGCTGCCCTTGGGTTGAGCCCCACAATGCAGCAGTACAGTGTCTTTCCAGATGAAAGGTGAAGCCGCGAATCCCCAGGTGGGCGGTTGCGCTCCGTGGTCTTTGGCTAGGTCCACCTGCCAGATGACTTTGCCCGTAGGGGCATCCAGGCACACCGCCATGCCGCGGGCCCCCAGCGTGTAGGCGCGCCCTTCATGAATCGTTACCGAGGAGCGAGGCCCGTTGCCGTAGTCCATGGAAGCATATGTCACGGGATAGCTGTGCTCCCATTTCAGGTCACCCGTGGCGGCATCGAAACTCCGGATGCGCTCCATCTCGGAGGGCTGTGTCTGGCGGTCCATCACATAGACCCGACCCCCACTCACGGTGACTCCGCCATAGCCACCGCCCAGATCCGCCTTCCAAAGGAGGCGGGGCTCCGTGCTGGCAACGTCTTTGGGCAGGGGGGAGGGATTCCATCGTCCATCGCCAGAAGGGCCGCGGAAGCGGGGCCAGTCGGAGGTGGCCTCGTTGGCAGTCAATGCGGAAAGGCAGGTCAGAGTGAGAGTGATGACGGCCGGGAGCCGGATGGCGGACAAAAGTGTAAATGCCATAGGACGGAGCGGGGAGGGGTTTTACAGGGCCCTGCTGACTCATCACCTAGTTGAGCGGGTATCTTTCACCGAGATGTACTGAAGGCTGCTCCCCTGGCGTGGGTGATGATTTTCGGTGACTCCCAAATGCTGGAAAAACCATCTTGCCTGCCCCAGCGGGTGATTCTAAAGGGCGTGATGGAATTTACCCCCTTCCTTATGGTCGACCAAGTCTCCGGCGCGGAGAAGGCCGGAGTGCTGACGGGAGGTCTGCTTTTGTTGCTGACCCTCATTTTTGGCATCGTCCGTTGCTTCCAGATCATGATGCGTCCCACGACCAGCAAGCTGTGTGTCACTTCGCTGTTGTTGGTGCTGGTCGCCTGGGGGTGGAGCGGTGCTGTGAATGTAGGCATGACGATGGCAAACCTCCCAAGGACATCGCCTCTCTACGTGCTCAGCATCATCATTGCCTTGATGATCATCCTCGCGGCATTGGTCCTGGGCGTTGTGGGGCTCTCCATTTTTGACGTCCGACGCTTCGTTCAAGG
>JBGGMQ010000337.1:0-2511 GCA_041287975.1 Verrucomicrobium sp.
CGAAGCAGCAAAGTCACGGTCGATGCGACATGTGCCTCTTTGCGCCTTTGTGGTGAGTCCGAGCGTTCTTTTTGCAGTTTCACCACCCGTTCGGGTCATCTTTCTTTGATGCTTTGTGACTGTGTGTTGTCTGTCTCCCCATGACCCGACCAAAGCGGCATGGTGGAAATTTAAGAAAATCGCGTGACGTAAGCGCGTAGGTGCGGATAACACTGACTTTATGTCCCAAGACCTGACTCCACAGGAACTGCGCGCGCACTCAGAATGGCTCTCCAGCAATGGAGCGTCTGGCAAGCAGCTGTCCAAAAAGAACGCGGACCTCACGGGGACCGACCTTACCGGCGCGAACCTGGTCAGGGCGATCCTTCCCGATGCGCGGCTCGACCGTGCCACGCTGGTGGGCACCGATTTCACGGGTGCTGATCTCCGAGGTGTGATCCTGGAGGGCACGGATGCCGATGGCGCGCGCTTCATCAATGCGAACATGCGTGATGCGAATCTCTGCGAAACCAGCCTCCAGGGCGCTCAACTGGATGGCGCGGACCTGAGCCATGCCTTTGCGGAAGGGGCCCAGTGCTCCGGAGCCAGCTTCACCGGCGCGGACCTTACCGAAGCGGACTTCAGTGATGCAGACCTTGACGGTGCGAACCTGACCGATGCCAAGCAGGGCGGCCTAAATCTCAGCGGGGCGGAGATTTCCGATACCCGCGGTCTTGCTAGAGGCTAGCTGGGGAGGAGGCAGGAGAAATGTGCCCCGTGAGGGCGAGAACGAGGCGCGGCGCCTTCGATGCCGCGCCCTGCCCGGGTGTTTTGATTTGGAGCGCTTCCTGCCATGGACCAGAAACCCGATGCCACCGATGAAGCCCCGCGTGAGGTGAGCGAAACCGAGCAAGTCGCCCCTGTGGTGATCACGCGGCCCACCTGGGTCACGTGGGCTGCGGTGGGTGCATGTGTGGCAATCTTCGTGGGGGTGAATCTTCAGGAGGACAAGCGTTCGTTGGAGGTACTTTCGCGGTTTGGATTCCTCCCGGCTGAGGTGATCTGGAGTGGAGCGTGGTGGGGCACGCTCTCGTCCACCTTCGTCCACATCGATCTCATCCACGTCTTTTTCAATCTGTACTGGCTCTGGCACCTGGGCCGCTTGATGGAGGATGAGCTCGGCTCCCTGCGTCTGCTGGGATTCTACCTGGGTGCCTCCCTCATCTCATCCACGTCGCAACTTGCCGTTTCCGATACCACGGGCATCGGAGCCTCTGGCGTGGTGTATGCCATGTTCGGATTCATGTGGCGCAGCCGCTCTGCCTACCCGAAGTTCCAGAGCATCATCGTCCAGCAAACCATCAAGGTCTTCTTCATCTGGCTGGTGGCCTGCTTCTTCCTCACGGCAGCGAAACTCATGAACATTGCCAACGCGGCGCACCTCTCGGGGCTCGTCTATGGAGTGGTGGTGGCGGAGTGCTTTGTGATGCGGCAGCGCCGCGCCCCATGGATTGCTGGTGCGGTGGTGCTCGCAGGAGCGTCGCTGATACCGCTCTGGTGGGCCTCGTGGTCCACCAGCTGGCAATGGGTGAAGGTCGACAGCGCGCTGGCGGCAGGCCGGCGGGATGAGGTCATGGAGCGGCTGAACACCATCATCAAGCTCGACCCCCTGAATGTCTGGGCCTATCAGGAGCGGGGGCGACTCTACGCAGAATTGGGTGAGCGTGAAAAGTCGGACGCGGATCTGAAAAAGGCGCGTGAGATCGAGACCGCGGCGAAGGAATAGGGGTGAAACGGGTTGCGATTCGCAGGTGGGAAAACCCGCCGCCCTGTCCGGAATGGAAGCCCGGCTGCCCACAGGCGTCTGGCATTGCCGTCCGTGAGGCGAGGCGAATGCCGGCGGAGAACTCGCCATTGACGCTTTGCCAGTCGTACCCTATCAAGTGAACGTTCATGCGCGCCATCGCCGCCATTATCATTAGCGTCATCCGCCTCTGGCTCATCAAGCCGGACGGGCGGAGTGGTGGCGCGGTGATGCGATGACGCAGCCGCGAGCGAAACGCGAGACAGCAGCAGTCGTTTCCAAGTTTCCCCACTACCCGCCCACCTCACCGGTGAGCGGGTTTTTTGTTTTCCAGAAATCCCCGCCGACAACCAGATTCCATGTCCCAGACATCGCCCTCCTCCCTCCGCTCCTCCCTGGCCACCTACGGCATCGTGGCGGCGAGTTCCCTATTTTTCTGCTCCAAGGCGGTCTTCGTAAAGCTGGCTTACCGGTACCACATGGATGCGGTCACGGTGCTCGCGCTGCGCATGGCGCTGGCGCTGCCGTTCTTTCTGGTCGGTGGATGGTTGGATGCCCGTCGGAATCCGCGACCCATCTCCAGGAAGGACTGGGGCATGCTGGCGCTGCTGGGCTTTTTCGGCTGGTACCTCTCCTCCGTGGTGAACTTCATGGGGCTGGAGCACGTGAGCGTGGGGCTGGAACGGATGATCCTGTACACGTACCCCTCCATCGTCATCCTCGGCTCG
>JBGGMQ010000338.1:0-6715 GCA_041287975.1 Verrucomicrobium sp.
AGGATCCAGTGTGCTGATGGCATGAGCGCGTCCTGTTTCCAGACGGCGAGGCAGTGTTCGGGGCCCCTCCCGCTGCGGCCTCTGGAGAGACACGGAGAGGTCTCCAAAGGTCTGCCAGCATTTGATGAAAAGGGCATAGCCTGCATCTTCACTCCGCCATGGCAGGCTGAATCTCAGCCACGTCATGACAAAGCGGGCCGCTATGCGTGGGGCCTCTAGCACCCGGCGCAGGGCCAGTGCCCCTGCGCCCGGCACCTGGGGCAGATGGGGGATAGCGGCCATTTCCTTTCGAGACGCCAGATCCCTCACGTGCCTGCGAAGCGTGGGCGATGCCGCGAATGTATCAGAGAGCGTGGGATCGGCCTCAGCGCGGGAAGTCGTCACGGTCCCTTTTCCTTTTTGACTCCCGCTCAGAGCCACTTTGCGCTCCATGCGGCGGAACTCCCACACATAGCCCAGCAGTTCACCCAAGTTTTTGGGATTGTAGTGGGTGATCCCGGCCGCCGCCGTATAGCCCACCCGGTGCCCCAGCTCGTGCAGCGTTGCTGCAAGGGTGATTTCCCCGTACCGCAGATGCCCAGGGGGGAGCCCACCCGCTTCCACATAGGCGGACCGCTTCAGCAGCGTGCCTCGTTTTGTGAACTTGCGCCAGTCCTTCTCCTTCGTCCACAACGCCGCCGCTTCCTCGTACATCCGGCCTTCCATGCGGGATATGCGCCGGTCATCTGGGGGAGTGGGCAGGGTGCGCACACACGCTCCTGCCAGATCATGCTCGTCACAATAACGGATGAGTTCCGCGATGCAGTCGGGGTTCGCGAGACAATGCGGCTCGGTAAACATGATCCAGGTCCCGCGGGCTTCTCGCACGCCAGCATCATAGAGGGCCATCTCATCCTTGGTCTTCACCTGGATCATCCGGTCCTGCGGCCGCAGGATCCCCGACACCTCCCGTTCCAACCACCCATGCCTGCCAGAGGCAACCACGATCAACTCGCTCTCGTCCTGGGGCAGCGTCTGTCCTTTGGTCCAGCTTTCCAGGCATACCAGCGGTTGCAGCCGCGGATATTCCAAGGTTGTGACAATAGAGACCAGGGGGGCTGGGCGGCTCATGAGCTTGCTACTCAAAAAGCGGCCAGATGCTCGCGCAACTTAAAAGGTCTTCTTGTCTTGTAGTGGTAGGGTGACTGCTTCTGTCGCCACTTCCGGCTTGATCCTCCCGCCTCCCCGGCAGAGGTGTGCGGATGGAATCCTGCACCCACGCTTTGGAAGGCACCCTCACCATTCTCCCTGAGGAGCTGGCTCAGCGTGCCCTCTCCCCAGAGCATCTGCGGCAGGCTGCCTTGCTCCTGCACACGCGGGGTTATGTGATTCTCAAAGGGGCCATTCCCGCAGAGCTTGCCGCGGAGTCGCGGGAAGAATTTGCCCGCATCTATGACGACTGCGTGGCCAGCAAGGAGGGGGATGGCTGGTACCAGGTGGCCCGTGAGACGCAGGCTGTCTTCTGGGAGCGCAACTACCGCTGGCGCATCTTCCCCAAGATGCGCGGCATCTTTGGCAACACGTGGATCATCGCCAATCCCCTGGCCATGCAGGTGGTGAGTCACCTGCTGGGTTCAGGAGTTTATGGGAAGTTCGTTTCCAGTGACACGTGCCTGAAAGGGGCCGTCATCCAGGCGCCGCACCGCGAACTGGGCAGTGGCGATCAGTGGTCGCCTCGTGCCTATGTGGTGAATGTGCCCCTGGTTCCGTGCGGACTGGAAAACGGTCCATTGGAAATCTGGTACACCGGCAGCCATCACTGGCGGAATGAAGTGCTGGGCAGCCTGCAGTATGAAGATTCCGTCCAGGACGGGCTCAATCCCCAGGCGGAGGAGCTGGCCGCGTTGTTTCCATCACGCCGCGTCGTGATGGACATGGGGGACGTGCTCATTCGCGACCCGGGCCTCCTGCACCGCGGCACCGTCAATCTCACCGATGAACCACGCTCCATGCTGACCGTGTGCCTCATGCGGGAGGGGGAAACCCACAGCTACGGCGAGGCCTCCTACAGCCTGGATCGCGATCTCTGGGAGGCCCTCGAGCCCGGTCCCAAGGCTCTGTTCGCCCATGCATTCCGTGAACCTGAACCCGTGTCAGCCCCGGAGCCCGTGGCCGTTGTCGCTCCCAAACCGAAAAAAGACAAGACCACCCCCAAGCCGAAGGTCATGGCCAGGAAAAAGCGCGGCATCCGCGCCCTCTGGCCGTGGTGAGGTCCAGTGCGTCAGTGGGCAGTACGTCAGTGGTCAAGGTGGAGGGCGCGATGGATTGCAGACTGTTCCATTGGCTTGCCTTGTGGACAGATCCGGAAAATTCCAGCGCAGCGAAAGCCGACCTGATCTTCTACCAACCCCAATCGCCCTCCACCTTGACCACTGACGCACTGACGCACTGCCCACTGGACTCAACGCGCTCTTCCCAGAACAAGCAACCGCAGCGCACCCTTCACACACCCCCACGCATACCAGAGCCGGATGAACCAGGTGGGGCGCTCGTTGCGGTATTTCACACAACCGAGCCAGAATCTGGCCAGCACCACGCGCATCTCAGTCAGCGCCCAGCCCACCCCTTGCAGGCGGTTGGCCAGCGTGAGCGGTCGACGGGCTCCGACCAGCCGCAGGTAGATCTCTGCTTCGCCAAAGCCGCGGTGCAGTGCCAGCAGGTGTGGCAAGCCGACCCGGTCTTTCGGGATCCAGTGGCGTAGCTTCAGCGTGGGGGTGTACCACAGGGTCCACCCTGCATTGCGGATCAGCAGCTGCACTTCTGTATCCTCACCAGCTCCGATCGTCTTGGGGTGGCGGCCCGTCAGCATGCCGTCTTCCAGATAGCCAGACTTGAGAATGGCTTCCTTGCGCAGCAGCACTCCCGCACCGCAGAGCGCGCGTTTGCCTCCGTCGTCCGGCACCTTTTGGGGCTGGTCACCCCAGTCCTGGCGCGCCAGGCTCTCGCCATAGCTCACCGCCAGCTCCGGCGGCGGGGCCTCCCACTCCAGGGCGTTGCGGCCGCCGATCACTCCGGCATCCGGGTGTTCACGGATGAAGCGGGCTGCCTCCACGAGGAAGTCCCTTTCGAGAGCGCAGTCATCATCGACGAAGACGATCCAGGTGCCGGCACTTGCCGCGAACCCCGTGCGGCGGGCGAACCCGACCCCCTGGCGTTCTTCTCGGATCAACCGGGTCACCGAGGCATGCGGATTGTCCTTCCCACTTCGCGCCACCCATGTTTCTACGAGGGCCGCCGTGCCATCCGTACTCCGGTTGTCCACCACCAGGATTTCCCAGGTCACGGGTACCCCCTCAAACAGAGCTTGATCCAGTGCGTCCAAATGTTCCAGGCACCGCTTCAGCAGGGCTGCCCGGTTGTACGTACAGATCAGAAAGGTGAAATCCAAATCCATGGGCCAATGTCAGTCCGCCGCCTCACTCAGTATGCGCCCCTCCGGGCAAGCGGTCCGCGCACCATGGCGAGCCTGACGCATCGCGCATGCCCAGACTGACATTTTTTCCTTGTCCTCAACCGAATTCCCTTCCCGGCCACTCCACTTGCGATTCTCCTAAAACCCTTCACCTCCTGAAATTGAACCTTGGCTTTTGATCCTTCCTTGATGTTTCGTATTTGATCTTTGAAGTTTGAGCTTCCCGCGCCTTCTCTGGCAGATCCGCTGCCTTGGCTCTGATTTACTGGACTACCGTTTTACCGATCTACCGAATTACCGTCCCACTGACATGGCCACCACCCTCTCCACCTACGATCAACTTGCCCAAGCTGCCCGCGATGTGTCCCTTCTCTACGGAGCCTCCGCCGTCCTCGGCTGGGACCAGGAGACCTACATGCCGGCGAAGGGGGTGGAGCATCGCTCCCGCATCCTCGCCCACCTGAGCGGGCAGGCCCATGAGCAGTTCACCTCCCGCCGCTTCCGCAATCTGCTGGAGAAGGCCGAAGGCGAGATTGGCATCGGCAGCAGTGGCAAAGGCAGGGCCAAAGCCGCGGCAGAGTATTCCGTGGTGCGGTCGAATCTTGAGCAGTGGCGTCGGGAACTGGATCGCGCCACCAAGCTGCCCAAGAAGCTGGTGGAGGAGAACAGCCAGGCCGTTTCTCTCGGTCAGGCTGCGTGGGCCAAGGCCCGTGCCGCATCGGATTTCGCATCCTTCGCTCCGCACCTGGAGCGTCTCGTGGGTCTCTCGCAGGAAATGGCCTCCCGCTGGGGTGGTGGCAATGAGCCCTATGACGCTCTTTTGGAACAGCACGAGCGGGGAGCCACCGCCCAGGAGATCGACAAGCTTTTCACCGCCCTGCGCCCTCCGTTGGCCAAGATCGCCAAGGAAGCTGTCGCCCGCTCGGAAGCCGAGGCGCCGCCCGTCAAAGCCATGCTGGGCAACTGCCCCATCGAGAAGCAGCAGATTCTCAATCGTGAAGTCGCTGCCGCAGTAGGCTTTGATTTCGAGGCGGGTCGTATCGACACCACCTCGCACCCCTTCTGCTCAGGTTTTGGTCCGGGCGATGTGCGGCTCACCACCCGCTATGACGAGCGGGATTTCCTCTCGTCCCTCTTCGGGGTCCTGCACGAGACCGGCCATGGCTTGTATGACCAGGGACTGCCAGATTCCGAATGGGGCCTGCCTTCCGGGTCCGCCGTTTCCTTGGGCATTCATGAGTCCCAGTCCCGCCTTTGGGAGAACCACGTAGGCCGCTCCCGCTCCTTCTGGGAGCACTGGTTCCCCCGCGCTGTCTCGCTCTTCCCGCATTTGAAAAAACTCACGCTCGACCAGTTCCTGCTGGGCGTGAACCGCGCCGAGTTCTCCTTCATTCGCGTCGAGGCTGATGAGGCCACGTACGACCTGCACATCATGCTCCGCTTCGCCATTGAGCGTCGCCTCTTCACCGGCGACCTGAAGGTGTCCGAGATCCCCGATGCCTGGAACGCCGAGTTCGAGGCCTCCTTCGGCATGACCCCGTCCAGCGATGCCAAAGGCTGCCTACAGGACATCCACTGGTCCATGGGCGGCTTCGGCTACTTCCCCACCTACACCCTCGGCAATCTCAACGCCGCCCAGCTCTACGCCGCAGCGATGAAACAACGCCCCATCAAAAAAGCCGCGGACCATGCCGAGTACACCCCTCTCCTCGCCTGGCTCCGCCAGAACGTCCACGCCGCCGGCTCCTGCCTCGCCCCTGGTCAGCTGATGGAGCATGCCACGGGACAGAGCACGGTGTCTGCGCCGTATTTGAAGCATCTCAGGACGCGGTTTTTGGCGTGATGCAACAATTTTCAATTCAGACGCGATGTCCTGAAGTTTAGATATATTTTTACTATCTAGGCAAGCTTCATGCCATTTGGGTTGGCTCCGGCCCACGTTGCGATTTCCGAAATAGCGCTTAATTCGTTGTGAAAACAGGGTGTACAGTTCGCGTGTTTCTCATCCTCGCTGGATGTACCTTTTTTGTGTCGTGCGGCATTTTATTGGCGGGTAACTTTATCACGCTTGTTAGCGCCGATAAACTTTCGAGACTGAATGCAATTCTGACTTTGGTGGCCGTCGGGGCGTGCACGATTTTTGTCTCCCTCAAGTTGCATAAGTTTGTGCAACTTCTCATTTCAAAAGCGACCTCAATCGCTTTAACTCGAGCCAGAACTGCCCTAGCAACAATTTTCCTACCGCAAGGAAATTCATTTACGGAACATTTCGGATCGGAAACTTTTGGAAACGCATCCAAAGAGCTCTTCCAATCCGTTAGAGTTCTTTCAAAACTGGCACTCGAAAAGTTTCTTTCCTTTATACTTATTGCTGCCACAGGAACAATCTTTGCTACTGTACTAGCGCTAATCCACTTCGTTTTGGCAAATCTCCAAGTCACCCGAGTGACAGAACAGAATGTACTTCTAGCTGCTCAAAACAACCTTCTTTCTACCCAGAATGACCTGCTCGTCTCCAATTCAAGGATAGGATATCAAACCGAAGAAGCCGCCATCAAGTTGTCTGAAATTCGATCAGTTCTACTCGACTCCAACGCTGCCATCGAATCTCAGCTTTATGCTCTAAAAGGACTTCCAGAGGCAATGGTGTTACCCGTCCGACGCGATGCAGATAAAATTGACTATCCTAATCTGTTGCCCTTAAAAGCGCTCCTAGTTGAGTATATGCGGTTCGACCGAATTGGTCAACGCTTGAGAACCAAGGGTATCCGATGGGATATTTATGAACCACTCCCTGAGGGAGTTTTCACTGAGCTTCTGGATTTTGGTCCAATTTCGACAGAAGTATTGAAAGCGTTGCATAGGCTGGGAAACCTAAAAGATGGGCGGAGTGTTTGGAATTTCACGCCAGATGGCAAGTCGGTTGCACCTGCCCTCAAAGTTCTAAAGCGGTCGGAACTAAACATCAAGCAACCGCTGATGGAGTTTCGAGGCGAGGCTTATGCAATTGATTTAAGGCATCTACCCAAAGACGCATTTCACCGTGCTCAATTACCTTGTGCAATGAGGGGATCAGACAGTGGGGCAGTCTTTTTCGCGCCGGGCACTGAATTTGACAGGTGCCATTTTGAAGGTTGGTTTTTATTGTTACTTTCTGCCGAGAATGCAGAGTTCAGAAACTCAAGGCTGGATCATGTGCGCATAAAGACTGCAAAACTAAATGGCAGCACTTTCGTGAAAACCACTCTCGATGGAACGGAGATT
>JBGGMQ010000339.1:0-10689 GCA_041287975.1 Verrucomicrobium sp.
CCCAAACTCAGCCTCACGGAATTCCAGCTGGCGGTGACCGGGAACAGAGGCACCACCGTCTCCACCGCTGCCATCAAGAGCCAGCCCTTGTGGACCCGTCTCAATGATCCGGCGTACTTCCGGGCTTACTACCCCGGAGCGTGGCCTACGCAGGGGGTGACGAAGTCCTTTGTGGACTCCTTTAACCGATTCGCCGGAGATGGAGCTCCTGGCACTGCGACCAACGGCAGCGCGGCAGTGCAGCAGATGCTGACGAATGTCGCGGAGTTCGCCCAGCCTGACACGGTGCCTCCATTGATCGATACGGTGAATGGCATCGTCGGTGCGCGCTCGATGCCCTATGTGGCAGAGGTGACCACGCGGGTGAGGAGCGGTTTGTACCTGCTGCCAGAGGCGGACCGGAATGATCCTTCCAAGATCCTCAAAAAGACCAACGGTGCCTTCACCTACAACTACGGCGGCAAGCGGCTGCAGTACTTTGCCACGCATGTGATCGTGGATCTGGCGATCGGGCTGGTGAACCCCAACCCTTTTGAAACCCGCCCGTTTGAAGGAACGCTGGAACTGGAGCTGGGGTGGAGCACGCTGCCCTACAGCGTGGTGAAGCACACCGCCAAGCTCCCCGCCACCGGAGTGACCCCCGTGGCGCTGCAAGGAACGGCCGCAAATCCCGTGGTGCTGCCCATCAACGGGCAGTACACTTTGACTCCTGAACCCAGCAAGGACACCAAGTCCGCCCGGGTACAGGGAAATACGCTGTATGTGCGGCTGGGAGTGCTGCCGGTGGACGTCTACAACAACCTTTCCGGCTCGTACGCCACACCCTTGCAGATCAAGGGGTGGAAGATCAAGCGCAAGGACGGCACCGTCTGGCACCAGGTGCCCGTGCGGCATCCCGGAGGCAAGCGCGCCCGCGACTGGTGGAGGATGGCCCAGCCGGGACAGAATGCGGGCAAACCCGCCGACAACTGGTCCCTCGCGGGCTTCCTGAATGGCAACCGCCCAGTGGGCTGGTTCTGCAAAGACACGGTCAACAGTGCCATGCCGGAGAGCATTTATGTTTCGGACTGGCTGGAAGCTTCCTACGGAGCCACAGAGACGGCCAACCGTGCCCTGCATGACCGGGTGGCAGAGTGGATGCGTCTCTCACCGCGGGCCGCAGCGCTAGAGAGAGTGGTGAGCCTGGATCCCGTGATCGGTCATCGCACAGGCGATGAGACCATGGCGGGAGAGTTTGGTTTGGGGCACTTCTATGGGGCTCTCGGGCACACCTGGCGACGCTTCCGGGTGCACCCCAATGCAGGTACTGCGGATGAGCCCACGACAGCCAACCCCGTGCTTGGCGAGGAGATCAAGACTGTTTCAGCGACCTCATGGAACTACACTCGAGGACCCAGCCAGTTGCTCAGTGGGAAAGTGCGCCGGGCATCGAATGACCACCTGGCAACCTACTCCGCCACCTGGGAGGCACCCCAATGGGATGCCTCCGTGCTTTCTGGGCCGGTCGGCGGCCAGTTCTTGACTCACACCAAAAAGGCGGGACCGGGCACTCCCAGCTCTCCAGACACGGTAGAGCTGGACTCCCTGACCGCCATCTATCAAGCCCCCGCGGTGGAAGGACCCGCGCCCCAGGGATTGATGAAATTTGACGACGAGTTCAAGGACGCGTTCAAGCTCAAACCCGCCGGTCTGGAGAACCGGGACCTGGAAACGGCCCCGGCACCTCCGGATGTGGGGGATTTGGTGAAACTACCTGATGGTACCAAGGGGGCCCGAAGCTTCGTGTGCTCGGCACCTGCGGGAAGGCCCTTTGTCTCCACCGGTGAGCTTGGTTTCTGCCACTCGGGATTCACCCAGACACCCATCATGGTGGGCCCGGATGAGGGTCGCACCCCGTACCAGTTGAACAGCCCCCAGAATGGGCCGCCCATGCGCATGCTGCTGGACTTGTTCGGTGCCGTCAGATTCACGGACAGCTCCGGCGGTGCGGTGAGCCAGAACCAGTGGATGAACGGACTCGCGAGCGAGACCACGACCCGCCATGCCTGGAATGTGAACACCACCATCGCCCACGATGAATACATGGGCCTGCGTGAAGGGGGCAACCCCCTGGCGGAATTGAAGAAGGAGGTGGACCCCTCCGCCATGGCGGTCCGGGCCGTGTGGCTGCCCAATGCCATGGGCTTTGCCCGGCGCGCCACAGGGTCTGAAGCCTTTCGAGGCAAGGAGGCCAAGCACATCGTGGAGAAGAATCCCGGTTATCTCCTTGATCGCCATTTGCGCCCGTACCCTGCCTTTTCCCGACCGTGGGACATGTGGGTGAACCTCATCGGAGGAGACCTCTCGCCCTCGCGGTCCGGGGAGTCCCTTCTCTGGGGCGTGGGCAACAGTGCTGCCTATTTCTATGGACCCGGCTTCATGTCATGGGAGTCGGGGAAGGGGAGTGGCGCGGCCAGCGGCAGTGTGTGGCTGGACTTTGACTCGGACTTCCCTGCCATGGGGAGGCTGCTGGCCTTTGGCGTGGATGGTCGGAAGGACGACAAAAATGACAACCCCGGCTACTTCAAAGGCCGGTTTGCCGCGGATCAGAACATGGATGCCTTCAAGGCGGGCATCACCCACTACGTGCCCGCTCACTTCGCCACCCGCTTTAGTCTGCTGCCCATGCGCCACTTCATCAGCGATCTGGCACTGGACTTCCATCAGGAGAACCAGGAGAGCGAGTGGAGCCGGTTCAAGACCGCACTCAATCCGGCAATCAGCGCCGCCACCCTGCCGGATCCTACCGACGAAGGCAAAGAAGACGAAGAACTCAAGAAGCAGGCTTCGAAAATGGATGGGGCGGGCTTCCCTGGCGGATGGAATCGAAGTGGCGTTTACTACAATGCTCCGATGGCACTCCTGACCAACCAGGCAGGTGTCACCGCGAATGCCTTCACCGCCTACATTGTGGTTCAGACAATTCGTGACAGCGGTCAGGCAAGGCCTGGCGTGACCCGTTCCGGCCCTGGCTATAACGATCCGGATGATGCGGTGCTGGCCCAGCGATGGGCACGGGTGGTCATCGCCAAACAAACTCCCTCAAGCGCTACCGCCGCCCCTGAATTTCGCATCCTCGCTGCCGATGTGGCAGACCGCTGATGCTGACAACGATCAACTGACTCTCCCCGACTCTGAACATGACCTCGAACCCTACTCCGATATTGCGACTGCGTCGCCTTTGCACTCTGCTGGGCACTGTTGTCCTGACACTCCTCGTGCTGGTAGCGCACCCAGCGAATGCGGAATCTTTGAACTTCGACACTTCATCTGATTTGTCCGGTTTCCTTTTGCAGGGCAGCACTGGCAGCCCATTGCAGTGGGGTGGTACGTTTGGCACTGGCAGCCCGGCTGCGGGTGGCGGCTTGCGCTTTTTGAGCGCCTCAAGTTCCAGAGTCACCACCGTGGCCACGAAGGAGGTCACCGCTACGGCATCCACCGTGGGCCAGTGGCAGATGTCACTGATGGTGAACCCGGCTGGCGTATTCGCTTCTGCTGAAACGGAGACCAAGGTGGAGTACAGCTTTGGCTTCACGAACTCCACCACGGGCTCGGGCAACTGGGAGAAATTCCTGACTGAGAGGACCAACGCCTCCGCCATCGGCGTCATCTTCAAAGTGGAGAAGAAAAACACCAAGGTGGAGATCAACGGCTTCAATCTTTCCAACGGATCCAAAGCGGACCTTCCCAAACAGTCCTGGAGTGCGCCTTCCTTCTCAATGAATCAATGGTTCCGCGTGACCCTCCACGTCATCCGCACGGGCACCAGCACATTCAGCCACTGGTACACTCTGGAAGAAATGGGCACGACGGGCACGACGCCGAACCTGGTGCAGACGACCGCCGCAACGCCATCCACCATCACCAACACCTTCATGGCCAGTGCCCAGGTGGCCTATTCCGGGATGGTGGTTTCCTCGGACAAAGGCGGGCTTTCAGCCTATGTGGACAACTACACCACCGATCTGTCCACGCCGAATCCACCGGCCGTGCCCGAGGCTCAGGAGCCAACGGTGGTGGCGTCGTCCAGCTTCACGGCCTCCTGGGTGCCGGGAGCGGGCCTCCCCCCAGCAGGCTATTTGCTGGAAGTCTCCACCCTGGCGGACAACTTTGCTGCGAACAAGCTCATCTCCGCCACAGGCGCCACGGGGCAGGCCACCGGCATCGTTCTGGACGCTGCCGCCAACACCCAGGTCATCAGCGGCCTGCTGCCCGCCACGGCTTATGTGTACCGGGTTAAAGGTACAAACTCCGCCGGGAGCAGTGCGGCGTCCAGCCCCATCAACGTCACCACTCTGTCGATGGGGGCCAACAGTCCTCCCACGTTGAATGAACTGGCCGACTTTGGGCCCATTTCAAGTGTGACCGCGCCGCAGATCGTGAATTTGTCGGGCATCTCGCCAGGCGCTGAATCCGCCCAGACGGTGACAGTGACCGCCTCCTCCAGCAATCCCGCTGTGATCTCCGCGTCCGTCACCTACAGCTCTCCCGCCGCGACGGGTACCCTTACGCTTGCCCCTGGTGGCCAGCAGGGCACGGCAGTGATCACGGTCACGGTGGATGACGGCCAGGTGAACAACAACACCCTTAGTAGAACCTTCAGTGCCCTTGTCTCGAATCCTCCCGAGAACCTGGCATTCGACACGGAAGACGATGTGGCGCGTCTTGCGACGGTGACCGCCCCAACGCTCTCTTTTTCACGTGGTGCTACAGCTGGGGCAGGGGAGCCACCTGGAGGCGGGCTGGTCGTGACGTCGTCTTCGGTCACTGCCTCTGACGCAGGCTTTGCAGCCTGGCGCGCGCAGTCATATCCGCTGGCAGGCATCACTTCCCTGGAGACCTCCATTCTCGTGAACATGCGGGAGTTGGATGACATGACCATTGGCGAGGGCAAGGCTGAGTTTCGCATCGGCTTCACGCCAACCCTTTCCACCAACGCTGCCAAGCTGCACGAGTTCCTCCACAAGTCCAACAAGGCGGTGAGTGTGAACCTGAAGGCGGAGCACAAGCCCTCAGACTCAGGAAAGAACCGGGTCCTGGAAGCGCAGATGTTCTTCAATGCAGATGAGGTGAAAGCCGGGACATCAAGCGTGTCCGGCACGGATGCGGTCAACAACTGGCTCAAGATCACCTTCAAGGTCATCCCCATGGGGGGCGGCATGTTCGGCGCTTCCTACAAAATCGAAGATCTGGGAGAGTTCGGCACGGACACTCCAGCGGCACCGCTCTTGAAGTCAGACATGGTGACCTTCTCAGCACCTACGCTCGCAGCCTCCCCGGTGGTTTACGCCGCCTATGCGGGCAAGATCGAAAAACAACTCACCCATCTCTACCTCGATGACCACCGGGTGATCCTGAGCAACAATGCGCCGGACGTTCCGACGGCCCTTCCGGCTTCGTTGGTGACTTCCAACAAATTCACTGCCCGCTGGGCTCCCGGGGTGAGCGTCTATCCCACAGGCTATCTGCTGGAAGTGGTGCAAGGAGCCGCCACTCCCTTCGCTGCAGGCAACTTTCTCGCTGCCAATGGTACGGCAGGGCAGGCGGCGGGCATGGCGATATCGGGTGGAGGCGTGCTGAAGCAGGCGATGACGGGTTTGGCTCCTGGAACCACCTACCGGTACCGGGTAACGGCGACCAACATCAACGGCAGCAGCCCTCCCTCCCCTGACGTGACCGTGACGACGCTGGCAACCGGCCAGAACGCTGTGCCTACGCTGGACCCCATCACCAATCCGCCGCCCCTGGCCATGAACGCGGGTCAGCAGTTCGTGAGGCTCACCGGCATCACGGACGGCGGAGAGGACGGCCAGCCAGTCACCCTGACCGCCACCTCGGGCAGCCCCTCAGTGATCCCACAGGAGAGCCTGAGTTTTACCTATGATGCGGGAGTCACGACGAGTGGCGTGCTGGCATTCACGCCTGCTGCCGGGCAGACAGGCACCGTGACGATCACGGTCACGGTCAACGACGGTCAGGCCACCAATGCTTCAGTCTCCCAGTCTTTGACAGTGAAGGTGGTCAATCCTCCACCGATGCTGGAGTTCCCCACCTCGTCGGAGTTGGAGGAGCTGATCATCACCCAGGCCAACCTGAACCTCACCCACGAGGTCGAGGGCGGGGTGGGCACGCCTGGTACAGGAGGCCTTTTGTTCTCTGGAGGTACCCAGGGGACGGATCGGGATGTGGTGGTGGTGCGTCCCACCGCCTACAACGCACAGCAGGCCTCCTATCTGTATTCCACCATGATGGTCAATTTTGCTGAGGTACTGAATGCTCCCGTCGGCAGCAAGGACAAGGGTGAGCTTCGACTGGGCTTCATGAACAGTTCCACTCCCTATGCTGCCAAGCCGAAGGAGACCATGCACAAGGCAAATCCCTCCTTGGGCGTGAAGTTCAAGCTGGAGCACGACACCTCCGACGATGAAGACAAAGACCGGAAGATCGAGGTCGAGCTTTTCGCCTATGACGGGAACTCGGAGTTGAAGGCAGGCAAGGTGGAACTCAATGGGTTCGCCAACGCAAACCACTGGTTCAAGGTTTCATTCTACGCTGTACGTTCCGGCACAGGTTCCTACTATCTGACCAGCATCGTGGATGACTATGGGGTGGACGGCACCCTGTTCATGGAGCGTGTGGTGGACATTCCTCCCTCAGCATTTGTGAACACGGCGTTTGCCACGGACAACACGGTCTTTTCCGCCTTTGTTCTGGGAGGGGAAAAAGCTGGTACTGGCAGCCTCCGGGCGGACAAGTTCGAGGCGGTCGTGAACACGACTGCTCCCGATGCTCCTGCCACCCAGGTTGCCACTGACGTGACGTATGAGAGCTTCACCGCGAACTGGTCACCCGCCGTGACCGGTCACCAGGATCTGGCGGGCTTTGTGGTGGAGATTTGCGATCCCGAGGATCTCTTCGGAGAAAACAGTTTCTATGCGGCAGATGGCACCCCTGGGCATGCGACGGGCATCTATGTGGAGGACCCTTATGCGATTTCACTGCCCGTCCTTGGTCTGCAGGGAAACACGAAGTACCTCTACCGGGTGCGTGCTGTCCGCAGCGGTGGAGAGAGCGGTCCTGCGCTTAACAGCGTGCTGACCACGACCGAGTTCGCCCCTGGCATCTCGTATGAGGAGTGGAAACTGGCGACCTATGGCGAGGGCATACCTGAGGCTCTCAAGACCCAGCTCGCTGACGCTGACGGTGATGGCGTGCCCAACCTGATGGAGTATGCGATGGGTATGACTCATGGGTTGAACGATGCTGGCAATGTGCCCAAGGCAGAGGTGGTCAATGACTACCTGACTCTCGTGTTCAAGCAGCGCTACTCCGTCGGAGGACTCACTTACACGCCTCTCATCAGCGGTAATCTTGATGACTGGACGATGGATGGAGTCATCATCGACGTCTCTGCCCCGGGTGCTGACGGCATGCAAACCGTCGTGGTTCAGGATGCGGAGCCGATCAGTGCGAACCCACGGCGATTCTTGAAGGTGTCGATCACCGGACCTGAGGAGGAAGAGCCGCTGCCTTAATACATGCCGACATAAAAGTGTGTGGCTGGTGCAAAAAGAATGTCAGGAATCTACAAAGGCGGGAAATACTTCATAATCCTCCCTTCCCTGATGTCTCCTTGCCTTCTTGTTGCACCCTCTGTCTCTCAATCGATCCGAATCAAAGCTGGCGTCTTCCAGTTAGCGGTGAAGTCTGCCGGGGTGTTTGTTTGCTGGCTCGCAATGCTTGCCACTGGAGCTGCGGATTCACTTGAGGTGAGTGTGCCCACCGGAGGTCGAGATGTGTTGACGGTAGGTCCGCTGGCAGGATCGAAGCCCATGCTGCCCAAGGAGGCGGGCGTGGCGACGGCGGAGCGTGTGCAGGAGGCTGGGGCGGCCTGGCCGGAGTACTGGCGCATCCATGTGCTCAACCAGCCCGAGCGAACCTGGAGTGTGCAACTGACAGCGCCAGTCACGACTCCGATCGCCAAGGGTGACAAGTGTCTGCTTCTCTTCTACGGACGGTCCCTGGCCGACAAGGCGGTTGGCTCTGCGAGTGTGGAGGTGAAGAGCCCGCCGCTATATCCCAAGCTCGCCCAAACCAACTTCCGCTTGGGAACACAGTGGCAGCCCGTGGTGCTGGCGTTTACTGCACCCGAAGATGGTCCAGCAGGCAAGTGCGGAGTGTCGATCCATCTTGGGGCACAGATGCAGAAGGTGGACATCACCGGGCTGCGCCTCATCAACTACGGACCGGATTTTCCTGAAGACAAACTGCCCCGTCCGGTGCTGACCTATGAGGGCCGTGAGGCAGATGCCCCCTGGCGGAAGGAGGCTTTCGCCCGCATTGAAAAACACCGCAAAGGAGATTTCACCCTGCAGGTGGTGGATGCCAAAGGCACCCCAGTGCCAAACGCACGGGTGCAGGCCACCCTGCGTCGCCACGAGTTCGGCTTCGGCTCCGCGGTGAATGCCAAGTGGCTGAACGACGCGTCCGCGGACGGTGAGCGCTACCGTGCGATCGTGGACGAGTGTTTCAGTCGTGTGGTGTTTGAGAATGACATGAAGCCCTTTGCCTGGAAGGAGGCCAATGCTCCTGGTGCCTCTGGGACGTACCGCCGGCAGTGGCTGGAGCAGTCACTGACCTGGCTGGCAGAGCGCCGCTTCACCGTGCGAGGACATTACCTCTGCTGGGGTCCTTTTGAAGAGTGGTCGGAGGCTCTCAAGAGCAACCCCGAGGCCATTCGCGAGAAGGTGCTGGCTTACATCGGTGAGATTCTGCCCGCCATGGGCGACCGGGTTGCTGAATGGGATGCGCTGAACCACCCTGTAGGTTGGGAGAAGGGCATGTGCATCGACACAGTGCTGGGCTTTGATTTCTATGTGGAAGTCTTCAAGGAGGCCCGCAAGCTGACGAAGCTCCCGCTTTGGATCAATGAGGATCAAGTCTTCCGGGAGGGGAGGCAGCAGGAGGAGTACTTCGATGTGATTCAAAAGCTTCTGAAAGCAGGGGTGCGGCCCGATGGGATTGGCAACCAGGCCCACTTTGACAGCAGTTATCTCCCCTCACCCGAGGAGATGCTGGCGAACTCAGACCGGTTTGCCAGACTGGTGCCCGCGTTGGAATTGACGGAGTTCGATGTCCAAACGAATGGCGATGAGCAGCTGGCCGCCGACTTCACACGGGACATTCTCATCACCACCTTCAGCCACCCGGCCTACACAGGAATGGTGCTGTGGGGTTTCTGGGAAGGGGCCCACTGGAAACCGGAAACGGCCTTGTGGCGCAAGGACTGGAGCGAGAAGCCCGCCGTAAGCGCGTGGAAGGCTTTGGTCTGTGATCAGTGGCGCACGAAGGTGGCGCTTACCACCGATGACCAGGGAAAGGCCGCATTGCGGGGATTCTTCGGCAGTTATGATCTGACGGTGGAATGGGACGGTGCTTCGCAAACCTGCCCCGTTCTGCTAGGCAGGGGTCAACAGGGAAAGGTGAAGCTGGTGGTACGGCAGAAGCAGGAGGCGGAATGACATGGCCAGAGGTGCCACTGGCACCTCCGCGAGCGGGTTGCTTTGCTTGCTATTCAGAGCTCACTCGACTGTTAAATCTGTGACATCCGGGGATTCGCAGGAGGCTTTGACTGAGGAAATGCCGCCATCTTTGCTCGTCATGGAGCTGTACATCTGGCTTCGGCCAATGACCTGGCCATTCTTGGCTTTGAGCACAAAGTACGGCTCACTCGCACTGGACGTTTTGGATTCGAAGTTCGCGTCGTCCTTGCCGTTGGTCCGTACTGAGGCGATGCCATCCTGGGCAGCCGCCTTGGTGGAGTAACTCTGGCTCGTGAGGATGACCTGGCCGTTTCGGGCTTTCAGGTTAAACGTAAACTGGCCGGCCTTGTCCTTTTTCAGTTCGTAGCTCATGGCGGAGGAGGGGAGGGAGGTAGAGACGAAGACGTGGGGCGACACCGAGTTTTGGTGCGCTGGCGGCAGTATCCCAAAAAACATGGGGCATCACAATGATTAACCGCTGTGCAGAGACACAAGAGGTCAGGAATAACTCGGGAGCGCGCGCCTCCAGCGTGCAGTTTCCGGCATCTTGCCGGGAACTGCAGTGGCGATGCATGTCTGGTCGAATGAGGCAAACAAACGCCTCCCAATGCCTTCGCTTCGGGCGGGCCCGCCCTCGCCGCAGGCCAGCGACCCGCCTTCCTCCTCCCCTAGATGCCATGTCTCGCTCCTTGCGTGTCAGGAGTGCTTGGGAAGCGCGTGCTCCCCAATCTCACGCCCGACGCCCGTCTTCGGCATGGGGAGATGCCGGTTGCCCGCCGCCGGGCACGTCCTTTCACTTTCCTCTAACCTCCCTATTATCTCCGCAACCGCCGACGCACCAGGCAGGCCAGCCCTGCGGACATGACCAAAAGCGCTCCACTGGGCTCCGGCACTGGCACAAAAGTCAGACTGCCAAATTGAACGCCAATTCCCACATGATTCACTACAAAGCTGCTCGCTGCCAGCGCCGGATCTTGATTGGACGTCGCATAGTACAGGGCCAAGGAGTTGGGCGTGTTCAGGTCAAGATTTGCCAGAACGAAGTTCGGGAGGGTAAACTCATCCAGCCCTTCGAACACGCCACCAGCAAAGCCAAACACATTGGCGC